>JBNKQE010000073.1:0-16420 GCA_050295715.1 Leptospirales bacterium | reverse complement strand
TATCCACGGGATCCATCTCTTTCGCCTCTATAGCCGCATCGAAGGTAGCCCGAAACTTCGCTTTGTACTTCCTGTAGATTTTCGAAAGCTTGTGATGAAAATCGTCATCAATATTGCTCATTTCCTGCACAAGATTGGCAAAAGGACATCCACGGCTCAGATCCATCTCTCCCATTTCCCGGAGGCTTCCAAAAAGGTTGGTTAGATACGGAACTTCCACATCCGGGACCAGATCGCTCAATTTTTCTTCGACGGTAGCCAGAGCCATCTCTTTCTTATTCTTAAAGAAATGGTACATCGAGCCCTTATTGATTCCGGCTTTTCCCAGTATGATAGAGAGGGAGGCCCCCTGGTAGCCATTGGTAAAGATTTCCTCAAAGGTTATGTCTATCAACCTCTGCCTTGTGTCGCTTTTCATCGGCTTCCTTTTTTCACATTTCCTACTTGACCAATCGGTCAACAGTTTCAGGATTGTATTTGACTGGTCAGTCAAGCCAGTATTCTTGCAAACACGGAGATTGTAAATATGATTTTAATAACAGGAGCATCCGGACAGCTGGGAAACCTGGTTATAGAAGAGCTGAAAAAAACGGTTCCGGCAAATGAGATTGTGGCGGGTGTTCGTTCCCCGGAAAAGGCAAAAAATCTGGCAGAGTCCGGCGTTCAAATACGAACTCTGGATTATTCACAACCGGAAACGATTGTTTCCGCTCTCAAAGGCATAAAAAGAGTTCTATTGATCTCATCAAGCAATGTGGGCAGTCGTGCAACCGAACACAAAAACGTAATCGAGGCATGCCAGAAAGCCGATCTGGAACTTTTCGCCTACACAAGTATTCTTCACGCAGACAGCTCGCCCCTTTTGCTCGGAGAAGAACATAAACAGACCGAAGCGATGATCCGGGAGTCGGGACTCCCTTCGGTTATTCTGCGAAACGGATGGTATACCGAAAATTACACGGTCGGAATCGGAGGCGTTCTTCAGTCGGGCGCAGTTTTCGGATGCGCGAAAAACGGAAAGTTCTCCTTTTCGGCCAGAGCCGATTATGCGGCCGCGGCGGCAAAAGTGATCGCAGCGAACGAACAGGCGGGGAAAATATACGAACTTGCCGGAGATACAGGATACACGCTGAAAGAGTATGCCTCCGAAATCGAGAAACAAACGGGGAAATCCATCGCTTACAATGACATGCCCCTGGAAGAATATGCGAATGTACTCATCAACGTCGGCCTGCCGGAAGGATTCGCTCATGTGCTTGCCGATGCGGAAGCGGGAGCCTCACAGGGAGCCCTTTTCGATGATAGTCAAACTCTGAGCCGACTGATCGAGAGACCGACCACGCCTCTGGCCGATTCCATTCGCAAAGCCATGTCGTGATCAAAGCAGATGTCCGGAGACCGGGAGTGGAAAGTTCCATTCCCGCACAAAGCGACACAGTGCGAAAAATGTTTCATTATCTTTCTATAAATCAGATACCTTTATATTCTTCCGTTGGCTGCAACATGATCGCCGACCATTCACACTTCATGAGTTTTTCGGCTAACTCCTGAGATACGACAATAAAGCCGGGTCCATGCAACAGTCTGAATACACGAGCACCCTTTACTTTGCTTTCATCGATTACGATCTTACCGGTAAAATAAGGATTGCCAAATCGCAGGCGAAATTCGTATTTTTATAAATCGATTCCATTTGACGTTTTTCGGTGCGGATTTTTAGTGAGAGGGATTATATAGGATGTTCGAGATTGAGGTTTCAACGGATGATTTCAAAACAAATGGCGAAATTATAATAAATGGGGAACTTTCCATATTTGTCAATTGTGGTAGCCAGTATGCGATCTGGTATCAATTCCCTGAAACCATTCAGTATACATTGAAGAATATTGATACAGAGGATATTTTTCGATCCATTGATAATGAGCGATCGATATCATGGAATGGAAACGAGGTATATGATCATTATGCAAAGGAACCCTGCAATAAAATTGTTACTCAACGCTTCTCCGTTTTCCTGAAAAATATATACTTTATAAACCCACCCGAAAATCCTATCGAAAACTTTGAATTAACGGCCTCCTATCTGGGAGAGACCTCAAATTCATGGACTGTCAATCATGTTTCGGTAATACTGACCGGTTTTTAGGCAGTAACTCTTTTTATTAAGAAGTCGTCCCAAAACCCTCCATGGTGTTTGGGACAGCTTCTAAGAAAAATATACCTCTATTCTTGTAGGATCTATTCAACTTATCAAAGTGTTGAAATTGCGACTCTTACAAAATAGGTTGCGTTATGTCTGATGACGCAACATAAATAAAAAAAGAGCGACACAGGCAGAGATCTTTCGAATATTGATTATTTCATTTACATTCATCGATACAAAAAGTAGTTTGTCTAATAATACAGGTAGATGTAATTACAAAATACCCTTGATTATCAGGAGTCGCCCATGAAAAATAATATTGTATATATAATGAAATACTTTTGCGGCTTTCTGGTTGTGATTTTCTCTTTCCAGTCCGTGGAGGCGCAAATGAACTCGGAAATTGAAGCATCATACGCAGGCGGTTATACAAAAAGTGATATGGAAACTGCTTCTCAATTAATGATTTTGAGGACCATACTTTTTGCTACCTGTTTATGGGAGGTTCGGTTGATTTAGCAGCGGTGGGCCATTGGAAGTTAAATTCAAATACGGAGTCGGGTATTGTTCTAAATGAAGTGCGCAACCAAACCCGGGTTTTCCCGGGTATTATTAAAAAAACAAAGTCGGAAGATAATAAAGTCAGGTTTATCTTTGATGGATACTCCATGTCTAACGCAAAGCGAGCCGTATTTGCAATCAGCAAAACGGAAAATATTCCCACACAGTTCAGACCCCTCTTTAAAGAGGGGAAATCACATTGGCGGGAGGAGTATGAACTGCCGCCAATGGATGCCAATGAGGTAAAGTATTTTTATTTAGGTTATGTGCAGGTTGATGAGTTCGAGTATCCTGTAAAACTAAAAGTCTTCCAGTATAAATATGAACATGGTCAGCAAATTAAAATTGGGTTTAATTCCACAGCTGTCAGCCCCCTTATGAATATGACAGCTATTCTGGAAAACAATACATTGAAAGTGAATGGCGAAAATTTTGGAACGAAAGATGTGCTATCACCGGACGAAATCAAGGAAATTCGTCACAATTTTATTGATCCCGTATTAAAGCCAGAAAGTGCAGGCCACAGGCACGAAGAAATAAATAAAATGAGTCAAATTTCATCACTCAAAGAAATGACTTTCGAACTCAAGGCCATATCAGGGAAGCCATTTGAATTTATCCCCCCGGATCCTTTTGCCTTCAAATACGAAGACTGGATGTATTTAGACGGAGCATACAACAATGCTTTAGAAAAGAATAATCTCATCCCCGATTTTTTCAAAGTATCCATCGGCCTCGTTCAACATCAAACCGTCCTAAAGAAAAATGCTGAGAATCTGGTGGTCTATTACAATGATTTATTGAATCATAATAGTAAAAACGAAAAAAAACAATTTGAAATCATTGAGACATTTATTGATCAGATTGAAGTTGCTGTAAAACCCTTTCGGAAAGATGAAACATTCAATAAAAATTATGAGATTTTTGCGAGTAACTCTCTGGGGCTGTCAATTGCGTATAACAACGAGGCTCTGAAATCAAAAATATATAAGATGCTGGGTGATGATTTAGATCTTAAAAAATTGAAACACGGTACGTTGCTTTATAATATCGCCTGCGATTATGCTCTCAAAAAAAATAAAAAGAAAATGCTGGAAGCCATTCAACTCGCTATCGAAAAGGGAAAGAATCCGGAGAATTTTGCAAAAGATCCTGATTTTAAATTATATTACTCCGATCCTGATTTTATAAAGGCCATTTCCGGTGAATAGCCTTCGCTTACGTGGGGTAAAAACATATGAATTTACATGAAATGAAAGTTAGCGAACTGATCGACAGAGCGTATTACGCTTCTTTACGGGAGAGATGGGACGAGGCGCTAGATTTGGCTCGAGTGGCCATAGAAAAAGAACCGGAAAACTTTTTAGCCTACAAGCGTCTGGGAATGGCTCTGTGGAACGTTGACCAAAAAGATGACGCCATCGCATCCATGAAAAAATCCATCGAGCTCAAACCTGAATTTGCAAGCGCCTATTACAACCTGGCCTGTTTTTACGCGCAAAATGGCATAAAAAGTGAAATGCTACACAATCTGAAAAGAGCCATCGAGCTGGATGATTATACCGATTACAGGAAAATGGCGACTGATGATAGGGATTTTGACTCTTACTGTGATGATGAGGAGTTTGAAAATATCACAGAAGGAGAAAAAAAACAGGCGTATGCCCTGCAGAAGATCTTTGACAGCGGTGATTTTGACGCGATATCCCATACACTCCTTCAAGTGGGAAAAGAGATCCCCCTGGAAGCTGTTGACTGGGTAGACGAGGATATCGGTGCCAATATCGGTGAGCTGCTTGAAAACCATGCCTCCGAGTTAAGCGCTGAGGCGCTGTTGCACGTTTTTAAAACAGTAGTCAATAACCATAGAATAGATGAATTGGATGGATTTTCCGATTTAATGGATGCGTTGCAATCCAGAATAGCTGGCGACTTCGACGCCCTGTTGGTTGAGGAATGGAAAAACCGTTATACCTGTACCGACGCCTGCCACCTCTGCGGTATTGACTATGCTTTGATTGACAAGATAGGCGATATCAACATAGAAGAAGGAGTCAAAGTCGTAATCTGGGGATTGAATTCCCACGGCAAAGACGCGGTGCAGGATTACAAGGATATATCCTCTTTCCTTCTGGAAACTCTGCCCGAATCCCATGACCTGCGAAAGGAGCTGGTTGAGACCATTGACACTCTCCTCCATGGCAAACTGTATAAAGATGAGGATTTTGAAATTCGACAACATAGGGTGCGAATGGCCCTACCGCCACCCAGCCTCAATGTAGAGCACAGTTCCGACGACTGGTGGGCACGTGAAAAGGCAGAGCTGGCCCATTTTCATCCCACACTGGTTGTCAGGGCCGCGGCCCATATGTCCATTCAGGAGAGCCACCCTGAGATTGTGGAACTGGCAAGAGAGAGCCTGCCACGGCTCTGTGAATTTGTTAATGATGCAAGCCTCCCTGTGGACACCCGGATCGATGCCCTGGAGGTTGTCAAAAAACTGGGCGACGACAGTACCGCTGCTTTGCTTGTTCCCGCTTTGAGTGACAGGTCCATTCCTCTGCTACAAAGGATAGGTGAATTTCTACACGATTGTAACATCGTGCCCGCGAAAGAGACAAAGGTTGCCGTTGATTATTTGATAGGAATCTTCAAAGATCTAACGGACCCCTATGAGATCCATGACCTTGTCTGCGCGCTACGCTACTTCCAGGATGATCGTGTGGTGGACATTCTAATAAAAGTGCTGGAGAATACCCGGGAGGCAGTACGCCGTGAGGCATTGTACGGACTGGGCATCCAGAAGGCTACAGGCGCCATTCCCCTGATCGTAAAACAGCTCAGAGACGGCTCTGATCAATGCGTTACTGCGGCGGCAGTTGCTCTGGATGCCATAGGTGGTGAAGCGCAAAAAGAGCTGGAAAACGAGGACAACTATAGCTGCGTACTGAAGAAAGCCAGAACATCCCCCAGGTGGGCCATCAAGGCGCTAAACTATTTTAAACTTCCCAGGGTAAATGACGATCTCATTGAGCTATTCCTGACCACTCCCGAAAATGAAGCCTTTGAGCATCTGGCCCGGGGAATGTCGCAGTGGGGCCAGGGGAAAAGCATTCCGGAACTTTTATCCATGGGAGTGGACCGTTACAGAGGAAGTGAGTGTGCCGGTCGTTATTATGTCCAGGTCTTCCGGTCCGTTGCCCGGAAAAATGACGATGGTCCTGCAGCGGATATTCTCAAAGGAATTAAAGGGATAATATCCGAAACCAACAGCAAAAATATAGAGGAGTTTGCGAACAGTCTTGCTTATGACGCAAAGTACTGCAAAATAGAAGACCCATCCGATAAGGAAAGAGAAGCGGAGACGAATTACAGCAAAGCCTTTATTGCGGAAATGAAGCAGGTAAGCCCTGAAGCAGAATACCTTGCCAGGGCAATGTTTCAACAGGTCCCTACCCAGTAAATCGTGACCTAATCCCATGGGCACTCATATGCGAAATAACGACTCATGCAGGTTTTTATATGTATTTTGTGATAAATGATATTGATAATCCCAGTATTGATGAAGATGAGCCATTTTTAGAAATACATGAGGAATTAATCACTAACCCTCGTCGTGGCTGGCATACGGGCGCTGTACTGGAGGACCCGCCGACAAGATTGGGATCGGCCTCGGGAGGAAGGTGTTAAACAACTTATTCTTCTCTGGCCAGGTTCGTCTGGCTGTAATAGCAGTCATCAAAAGCCTCTTCCAGATGCAAAAAAACGGATTTCATTTCCAACTGATCCGCACTCAATGTCTGATCCAGCAGCAACAAAGATGATTTAATCAAAAAGGCTTCAATTTCTGAATTGGTCATTGGAATTGACCTTTTGCTGGAGCTCTGCAAAAAATCAACAACACTCTTATCCCCCCATGCCGCCAGCACCGAGGCGGCTTCCAGCGCAGAAAAGGGGGATATCTCTTTACTCATCACCATTGATTTAAGAATCTCTTTGCCTGCTTCGGGTTTCTCCAGACGCAGTATGTCTGCAACATCTACGGAGTCCGGATCCTGTCTAAAATCTCTGGAAATCTCTTCGAGCGTCAGGGGATGCTCTCGTTTTTCAAAGCCTTCCATTTGCATGATCAAATTTCTTCTTAAGTCATTGCACACGCTATAGTCAGGATGTCGCCAGAACTCACTCCATTGATCTTTTTCCGGATCCATGCTGTACCACTTTATTGCCAGATATTCAAAGGTTACCTTGTTTATTTTCTCCCATTCGTCTCGATAGCACCAGTCCTGTTTTCCCAGTCCGGAAAATTTTCTGGTGGGACCTTTGCCGAAAATACCACCGTAAAGAAGTTTATGCTTATAACATACATAGTAGGCCTGTTCAATCAGACCGTAGCCCGGCGGTTGTCTGTCCAGATTCCTCTTGACTCTAAAGAAAAAGATCAGCCCGGATGCAAATAAAACAATGAACGCAGCCAAAATAATTTTCAAAAATAATTCCATACAATCAAATAAAAGAGTCAGCCGACTTCAATAAGCATAGCAAGGAGTGGCTACCTGTCAAAAATTATGGTCTCTGGACGAATTGAAATTCCACATTGGAGTTTAGGAATATAATTTATCATTATAAATTAATATAAACCAGTCCAGTGTGAACGGTATGAAATATCAAAAAAATAGATGCTATAAGAATATAGATAATTCGATACCACGGTATCGGGAGCCAGGTTCGCGCACATACCAGCCCAATGCCTGCAAACCAGAACGAAGTAGACCAGGCCGGTGCGGTGAAACCAATGGCGCTTTGACTCCAGGCGCTGGCAGGAAAATAAATTTGTGCCAGATAGCTTGCAAGGTAAATTGCCAATCCTCCGACATACAAATACCAGCCCACAGTTTGTCCCGGCTCCTTCTTGCCAAAATAGAGGATGCCCGGAAGGCTGAAAACGAATACTCGAAATATATTTTCAAATAGACCAATCCATTCCGGAATACCCTTCCAGAAAATAGCCGGGCTGTAGGCAACAGGCAAAGCACCCCAGAGTCCGAATGAAATGATCAACGGAGGAAGGATGAGAAGCACACCGTTTCTTAACGCTATCCTCATGTACAATGAATCCGACGGTCGATAGTTTTTCGCATACTTGACATAGAATTAAATATTTCCGGAAACTTCACTTCACCGACACTCCAGGCAACTCTTGATTCTCAATAAAGTTTTGTTCATATTGTTACCACCGTTTTGAGAAGTCCCTGGACTTTTTTCAACAGACCTGTCGATCTCACCGATTCGTTTGCCTCTATTGGGCTTTACCGAAGGTGCTCCAATGATTTTGACAGCAGATCCGCCAGCAGACCTTTCGCAATATAAATCATTCCCCGATTCCTATAAAAAATGCGCTGCTGTTCACGAAACTCTGGCTTTTCCCGAAGCAGGCTGGTCATTATATTTCGGTCATCCGATGCTGGAATATATGAATCGTGCCCTGCAACTGAATCATGATCCGCATAAAGAGACGGAGGCCTTTATAAAGAGTCATCCAAAATGCGAGGTTGATTAAAGAGCCTATTTCGCACCGGAGTGAATCAATACCATTGAATCGATAGTGCTTTGAGAGCACAGAGGTAAAGGGATGTCAGCTCTGTGTACACCCGGCAGACCCATGCAGGAGCACAAGGAGTTTCCCCACTCCATATTCCTCGTAGAACATATCGTCATCATCGATTTGAACGGTGTGTCCGCAAGCATTTATCATCAGCGTACCTCTAGAATGGGTTCCTTGAGAAAGCGGCCCAACGATCGAGTTCAGCCGCCCCGAAGCCGCAGGCGAAGATGTCGGCTGAAACAAGATGTCAGGCACTACGATACGGATCTATTTCTTTTCTTCCATGAGCCCGACCAGATTTCCGTCGGGGTCGCGCACGAATCCTGTCCAGAGTTCGTGGTCGGGCATCTTCGCAGTGAATGTGGGGGCCCGTTCGTTGGTGGCGCCCCGTTGAAGGAGTGATGCGTGTACTGAAGTGATGTCTGAGACGGTAAAATAGAGAATTGAGTTTTTCCCAACCTCTCCAGCACCTTGAGGCGTTGTCAGCATCAGACGGATGCCGCCCGCATCCACGAATGCCAGGTTTTCCCCGGAGCTAAAGAGGAATGTGAGACCCAGCACATCCCGATAGAACCCCAGGGCGCGCTCGACATTACTTACTGTGATTGCAATCTGCCTGATTTGCGAGAGCTTCGGATTCATTTTTGGTGCCCCTTTATCTGTGATGTCTAACTATTTAGTTTCTGGTTTCCTGTTAACTACACCAGAACTTTTCATAGCTCATTCGCCGGACTCATTACTCACCTGGAGCTCGATGAGGAAGGGAGAATCAATCCCAGGTGTAAAAAAAGAAAAGAACTCCTATTTCACACCGAACCGAGTCAATAGTAACACAACGGCCTTTCTTCTGGCCGATCTATCGTCAGAGATATAAATATCACAGAAAACGTTCTCAAAAAGTCCTCCTATCGAAGGACTCCTTTCCTGGGGCAGAGTAAAGGATGATTTTCTTGTGTTCCTTCGAGTCGGTGATCAGGCTAGTAATCATTTCCTTTCCAACCCCTGTACCCTGGTGGTCTGGGAGGACAGCAACGTCACAGATATATGAACAATCGTAAGCGCTTAATCATACCCTGCCTGTCGGCAAAAGTCAGAAACGGTGGCTGCCAATACACACATTGGTAACAGCATCCTCAAATCCTCTTGTCCTTTGCCGACTGATGGCAATTCATGAAAGAGATAGAGTTAATACCAGAAAGGCTCGTGTCCGTTTGCCACGGCGGTTTGAATCAGGCTATAATAAAAGGCGCTTGCAGAAGCGCCATTACGAGTATCTGAAATTGCGACCGAGTGCAAAAGGTCGAATGTCATTCTCCATGAGATTGTTGTCTTTAGGAACTTTCCCGTTATCCAGAAACACCTGAAGCTGAGGTCACTGGCCGGATAGAAAACGCAGGGCCTTTCCGAGATCTGACCCCGGAGGAATACCTGCTATATGCTTATTCAGCAGAACTTCAATTTCCAATACAACAGGCCAGTAGTAAGCAGGGATGTATTATAAAGCTGGAGACAGGTTTGAATTGGTACAGAACTCAGAGACTGATGTAGATATATGGAGTGAGAATTAATGCGGCCACACATGAAGCCAGCATAGTTGAGGGTGTAGCAAGTTTTCGGTAGCTAAACACTTTGCTGGAATCTACGATTTCCTTTCAATTCTTGCTCCAGGGAAGTTATCATTTTTCAGAAGAGTCAGTATAACATGCAAACCAGATAAAGGTCCAAGAATGTCACTCTGACCGAATGGGCGGACAGAGTGACGAGAGACTCTGAGTGTTGTCATTGATATCCCAAGGCCAGAATAGGTAAATGTAGCAGAGCATCTTTTCCGCTAACGTAAATTCCTCCAGCCCCCGGTGCATCAACTGCAGGATCAAATGAATTTGGGGTTGTATCAGCAGGATCGCTATCCCAGAAAAAGGTATTGGAAGGATCCACATACACTATGAGACCTGCCGCTTCATCCAGCGCTGCCGGATTGTCAATATTGATAACCTTCAAATAATAAGCATTGTCCCGGTTGAAATCGATGGGAAGCTCAAATAGCATGGGAGCATCTTCCGCAACCGGTGTATATGTTTCTGGTACAAATGGCGAATGCATCAGGGATGCTCCCCAGTAATTTGTAACATTCAGCGTTCCGGAATTGGATTTTACCTGGAATGATTTATCAGCCACGTTCAGAGTGGTCCAGGAATACTGACCCTCATGATCAGTTAATCCATCCGATTCATAGGAATAATCGTAAGCGGGTGATCCGTAAGTCACCACTCCACGTGTCTTCATGTGCGTGAGGTCGCTGGTTCCCATTTCATAAACGACTGTTTCCGATTTTAGCGCGAAATCATAAAAACGAAGATTGGGTTCATCAATATCGTCAGGACTGAACTCCTGCTGAATATTGATCAGTGCGATCCCCATACGATCATATGTGGAGTCAGGCAATTCGGTCATGTTTGCTAAATAGTCTGCATTTCCATCAATAACTCCCGGGGCTACATTCATGGGCGTATAGCAATAAGCGGCATCCGGAGGAGCGTCGCACTCGTAAAGCACTTCCCCGTTCTCATCAGTTTCTTCTCCGAGAGCTGGTCCGCCGTTTTCCGGTGATTTGTAGGCATAGATCCCAATGACACCCAGTACAACGTTACCGGGAGTGAGAAATTTATCTGTGAATCCATCTGTGTCGCCATCACCATAATCGGTGATATCACGACCGGCAAGATTTACAGTATTTTCCGTGGAAAGAAGAGAGGGAGAATTGCTATCCGAGGCCAGTGCACCCGTTGCAGTGGCTACACTGACGCTGTTGTGAACGGTTGTGTCATATCGAATATCAAGCAGTGGTCTGCTGTAGCTATTTAAAATAAACGCAAGTAATAAGAAATTTTGCAAAGGATCCTTTTCATTTCTTCCTTTGCATGATGTAAAAACTGTGGTTATCATCAAAGCAAGAAACACGACTATTTTTCCTGCATGCTCTTTTTTTTTCATTTTCAGTATCCCCTCGATAGCCATCGTAATCATCTGTTTCTGTAGATATACGACTCTTGCTCGTATTTTTTGTCAATGCATTTCCGAATATTGAATTACTCCATAAGAAGGATCAGGATGGAGGATGAAAAGAGTTGGGTTTATCGCTTGATTGTAAAATCCGACTGAAAGTTGCCACCATTCTGGCTGAAAGTTTACCATATTTGAGACGAGTTTCGGAACGATGGCAGCATTCAATCAAAATGGTCAGAGAAATATAACGCTTACAAACTAACCGGCCGCTACACCGGTTTTTGATTAAAGATGAATTTGCCAGTTCATGTAAAACTCATGGTTAACGAACGCACTAAGCAGTCCGGTTCAATTGTTTGCTATGTGAAATATTACTATTGAGACTTCAGTTCAACGTACTCAAAAACCACTCCATCTTTACCTTTTGCTATCATATTTTTACCTGTTGGTGTTAAAGTTGGTGGTTGAATAACAGTTGCTTCGTCATTTACTAAATATGAATAATAGTCTTCTATTGAATCAACAACAAAGGTGGCCCGAATTTGTCTCAAAAAAGTTAACGTATCCTCCGAACCACCTATAATTAATATACTCCCAATTTTCGCAACCGATATTCCTTTTGAAGGGATGTCGAATTTTTTCTCTGTAGACTCACCCATAAGGGTTTCATAATCTTTAACTGTCATTTCAAAATCGGTTGTAAAGATAGGAACTGTAATACCGAGAACTTTCATATTCTGTTTACCTCATCTGTTGAAAATTTAAGATCTTACTGCATATAATGTTAATGATCAAGCGTGCAAGCTACGAGCGTCGCTTGAAGCGCCGTGTTATGCCTATAACCTCATCATGGGCAGCGGACTAAATGGATGTGATTTTAGCCGCTGCATGGTTAATTCAATCAGCCGTTTATGAAATCCTGCATTTGGAAACGCTTCAAGGATCTCCGCTATCCGGGCTGAAGGCAACCCGTACTTCAGACTTCCTCTCGATACATCGATCCAGTCTGCCTTTCGGAAAGGTTCCACAAGCCAGCTTGAATTGAAAGGTTTTAGTTTTCCTTTTGCTCCGACCGAAAATATACCATCAATTGCTGATAATTGAACATCTGGACCTCAGGATGCCCACTCCGAAACATTTTCATAAAATGGAAATATCTATTCAGGAGTTTCCTTAATTCTTATGTTCTCTTCAAATTGCATTGTTTCTCCCTCTGAAAGCTAATGTTTGAATACACCAACAAGTACCCGCCAGGGTATCTGAGTTTTTGCGGCGTCCATCTTTAACCGCATTGTTAGAAGATAATGACATCTGCAACAGCCTTTGCAATTGCTTTACCAGGATCTAAATGTTGATTTTCATCCAGGTGAATACCATCAACAGCACTTGCCTCTGTCACAGTAGCTGTGTCAAAGAAATAAGTAGAATATTCCTTTGAGATTCGTTCAAGTTCTGAGGCAAGACCGATATCTCTATTCTCAGCACCATTAAATTTTGGTGCAATTGAACCCCTGGGTTTTTTTATTTTAGGTGGAGAAACGACCAATATTTCTGGTGCTGGCATTCCAGGCTCTATTGGGGCTTGACGTACTATGCTTATTAACTTAGCCATTCCCTGGGATGATAACCAGGCATTATTATCATGCATACATTGAAAATCATTAGTTCCCAACATTAAGATTACAAGTTTTAAGGGAGAGTTCATTTCAATAACTTGCGCCAAAGCGACTGAACCATCTCTACCCTCTTTGAATGGGTCACTCCATGCTGTTCTTCGCCCATTAAGACAATTTTCAATAACACGAATATTTTTACCCATTTCGGATAAAGACTTTTCGAATACCCCGGGCCATCTTTTATTGTATGTAAGTCGTTTCCTTGTGTTAGGGATAATTCCCCAGGTTAGACTGTCTGAGTATATTAGTATCTGATCCATTCTCTTCTTTTGATTCCTTCTAACGTTTTGATTGGTCTGCTCTTGCTCATCTGTCCATTCATCGAGCGCGATATGACAGCCACTCAATACATATGCAAAATAATTCTTATCACAGCTTCAGAGTAAGTCGTAACATGTCTTTCAGTTGGATTTCATTCTCAAAAATTGGCTCATCATAATTGTTGATGAAATGGTCTTTGATTACTGAGTCCACTCGAAATCCAAAACGTTGGTAAAATGTCAATTGATAACCAAACGTACCAGTTCCTAATTCCACCGATTCAAAATTCTTCTCTCTAAGACTGTCCAGAACAAATTGGAGTAATTCTGAACCAATACCTGATTTCTGGTTTTCCGGCAAGACAGCGATATTGAATAACTCAATTCTGTTTTTTTCCACGGGTTTTAAAACACAGACTCCAACAATTTCTTTCCGGATTACAGCAACATAGCATAATGAGTCTCCCAGGTATTGGTTTACTCGTTCCATTGATGGATCCGCTTCAAGTAACAGCTTTTGAGGAACCAGGTCTGAAGAGATTTCTTTAATTTCTATCATTTTTCCATTTAACGGCGGAGCTTTGCTACAAATTGGCGCGCAGAGGCAATTTGTCGGAACAAGCGACTTGTTATGGCTTCCATACTATCTCAAGATCTCCGTCGACGAATCCAACCCCTACACCTTGTTTAGACTTCAGTTTCATACTATATACGGCATCAGTTGAAAGGTGCTTTATCACTAACGCCTTTAGCCTTTCAAGGCATATTTCCCAGGAGTCGCCAGAATATGATAGAGGGATATTAATACCTCTGGTGGTTGGCTCCCATACCTCATCACAAGCCCAATCAGTATCATCCTCATCAAATGATTCTGTACCAATCAACTCAATGCCAAATTTCACATCATTGACAAACGCGGGCTCATAGAGGTTAAATGAAAAGGCTCTAACTGAATCTGGTATTTCTTGACTAAGGCTATTGCTTAGCCAGGATTCAAATGTATTTTCGAAGTCCATTCTTTCCTCGTTTTTGTTGCCCCAACGCTCACTTAACCGATGCGACCTCAGGAGCGTCCGGCGAGTGTAGGGAGTAAGGTTTAAGTTATTGTTATGCATGCATCATGATGGTAATTAAACTCCACACTCCAACTCCCAATATTACTGTAGCTACTAGACTGCCCAAGGGTAAAAATATTTTCTTAGTTAATATGGCTGTTTTTTCAATACCATATCTATTTACCCACATTTTTGCTTTTGGGCTTGTTTGAAGATAAACCATCATTTTTTCTTCATTTAGAAGGTGGATGATATTTCGTATCAAAAAATACCCCCCGGCCAGAATTGCTAAAATAGGAAATAGCAGTTGTTCCATTAATTTTTCTCCAAATTTATTTGAGCATAACACCCAAGCTCAGCCGACGCAAACGAAGCGCAGCGTAGTTTGTGTCCGAACGAGCGCCATGTTATGACTTCGTCGCCAGAAATTGATTGAAACACTCTGTGCATAGCCATTGATAGCCATTGGTGGTGTAACCCTCTCCATGTTCAGGATCGTCATCCTCATGTAAGGACCACCAGCATATTTCACAGTGATCATGGTTCCACCCATCCTCTACGAATTCTGTTTGCTCAGGATTGTATTTTTGACCGACATAATCAGAAGCACTTCCTTTTGACATTAGGGCAGCACGTGCCACCCATTTTTGTTTTATCCATTGATGCTCTCGCGCCCATTCTACTGATTCTTTGATATCAGTCTTTTTCCAGTTGTCACCGTGAATTTTTACGTATTCAGTCATTTTGTTTTTAAGGCATAACGCTCCACATCACCAGCAGTTAAAAGCAGAGCGAGGAACGAGCAGATATTTTTGCTGTCCGAGTGTATATGATTGTTAGGCATTATTTGCACTTACCTTTATTGTTCAGATATTTCTTCATTAAACGAGCCAAACATTTCAACGCCTGACTTTGCCGTGTTTGGTAAAAATGAATTTAGTTCATCAATATCTAGATCTCGTCTACGAAGTTCATAGCTACCTCGAACAACATACATTTCATAAAACTTTATATCATTATCTCTACCGGCAAGCGCTTTAACAACTGAATGCATTATTGAGTCACTACAACGTAGCCCAAAAGTGACTTCTGTAAGCAATAATGGAGAGCTCTGAAGCCCTTGCTTTCCTATAAGTCGCCATTCTCTTTCATAACGCCAGCCTGCAGCCTTACGAAGCAAAACATCACGATCTAAATCAGATTGAGCTATTGAATCTTCATTTAAAAAAGCATTAACAAGCGTTGAAGTTTTAATATTTCTATCACCACCATATAACACTTCTTTTAACTCTGGCACTGGATTGCGGTCGGTGCTATAACCGATACATAAACCTTGATGCTGGTCACCATAGTGACTCCATAAAAGTGGGTTTGAATACGATGACGAAAAACAACAAATCCCTCGCTCAAAATACCTGAGCAGTTCATCTTCAGCTTCTTGGACTAACAACCCAGACTCAGCTTCATCAATTTCTAGTTCATATTCTGGGTTAGTTGCGTGATAGGCAATAGAGTTAAGCCTATCAATAACTATACTACGTGCTATGTCTTGTGCATGATGCTCTGCTTTCTCTCCCTTTAATCTTGCTTGTTCAAGGTTAGTTGTGATTTCGTTATTAATACGCCTTTGTAGCAAAAAAGAGACTAGTTGTCTCAAATCCTCATTTGAGGAATCACACTCTAGAGTAGGATGACAATCAAGCGGGTCATTAAAAGAACCTGGATTTGCAAAATAAATTTTATCCTGGCATAGAGAATCTAGTGTCGTAGAACTAAATCCCCGATATTTATAGAAAGTATCTTTTTTTAAATTCATTAGTGAATATTACGCCCGTAGCCTCTATGATACCTATCTATATCTTATCAGGTTCCAGATAAGTCCTGAAATAGAGTCTCCATTCCGATAAGATCTTCTTATCAACCGAAGTATTCCCATTTCCCGGACTCTTTACTCCACCTGGATCTCGATTCAGTACATGGGTATAAATCATATTCGTCCGCACGTCACCATGGCCCAGCGACTGAAATAGTAAGTCTGAATTTACTCCTGCGATTCAAGCAGAATGGTTGCGTTCCTGCCACCCGACTTAGCCTTATCATTCTCTCTGACATAT
>JBNKQE010000072.1:0-16554 GCA_050295715.1 Leptospirales bacterium | reverse complement strand
GGTTGTAAGGTAATCCTGGAACCTGATGAGAGCGTGACTGATGGAATGCGAGTCTATATTCAATGGCAGAACTCCCTTTTGAGTCACGAGCAGATCACTTCAAATATTTATCGTGAAATGCCGCTTGCAAATCCCACGATAATGTTACGTCGTTCCATACTGAAGGCTGGACTTTTTTGCGATGGAGATTTTCCCGAGGATTATGAGTTTCAATTACGAATGTATCAAAATGGTGTCATTTTTGGAAAAATTGAATATGAGGGACACCACTGGTATGACAGCTGCGGAAGACTGACCAGGAGTGATTCAAGATATCGCAGAGAAGCATTTGATTGTTTGAAGATACAGTATCTTAATAATGAAGATGTTCTAAAAAGCCGCCCCATTGCTTTCTGGGGTGCCGGTCAAAATACAAGGCAACGCTTTCGACTTCTGGAAGAAACCGGTATTGTCCCTGAATTCTACATAGATGTGAATCCATCAAAGATTGGAAATCGAATTCATGGAATTCCTGTTTATCCTCCGGAGTTTCTACATGGGAAAAATGGTCCGGGACCCTTTGTACTCGGACTTGTCGCCAATCACGGCGCCACAGAAGCAATGGAAAATTTTCTTTTAAATGCCGGGTATTCTCCTGCGCAGGATTATTATATGCTCGGGTGAAATGTGAAAAAAAATTCGCAGTTTGAAACAAGAAGTCCGGACGAAATGAAATGATCAAACTTCCTGTTTCCTGGGATGCCGCATTTCGTCATATTTATGAAAATTCCAGGTAACGATTTATGAAAACACTCTCTATTTGAGAATCCATAAGTGTTAGTCGATTGTTGGTCTGATTATATTTGTTTATCGTTCAGGTTATATGTTTTTTCATCTTTTTTTCATTGCGCCCGGCAGGCCAGGCTGTAAGATTTTCCATTCCGGAGGGAAAGGATGAGTGATCTTGATACGTTACAGGAAAATCTAAAGCCGGAAGACGAGCTGAAACGGCTCCGAATGCTACTTGACTCATTTGCAATGCTCAATTCGTCCCTGGAGCTTGATCGTGTACTTACAGTGACTCTGGAGCGTGCAGGCGCTCTGCTGGGTGCAGAAATGGGTTCACTGGCACTTCTCAATGATGCAGGGGATTCGTTGAAATTTGTTCAGTCCACGGATCCAAATTTTGCCACACTTAAAAACCTTTCTGTGCCGTTGAACAGGGGAATTGCCGGATATGTAGCTCGTACCGGAGAATCTGTCCGGGTAGAAGATACGTCAAAAGATGATCGATTTTATGATGAGATTGACAAAGCACTGCATCATACAACGCACACTTATCTCTGTGTTCCACTTGTGGTTCATGATAAGATTATAGGAACAGCCCAGTTAATGAACCGGCTCGATGGCAAGCCGTTTACAACGGCTGACGAAAAGCTGCTAATAGGATTTGCACGTCAAGCATCCCTTGCCATTCACAATGCACGTATGCACCAGGTTATGATGAAGCAGCAGGCTATGGATTCTGAACTGAATGTATGTAACGAGATTCAAATGAACCTCTATCCTGCAGAGAGTCCGACGTATACCGGATACGAACTATATGGAGAGACTGTACCCTGCCGGGAGGTGGGAGGAGATTATTATACTTACATTCCTCGAACGGATGGGACAATGGACGCTGTTCTTGGTGATGTTTCAGGTAAGGGGGTCTCCGCTGCGATGCTCGTTTCCGAGATGCACACAGGAATTCATCTTCTTTCGAGAATGGATTACCCTGTTGCAGAGACTGTAACGATGCTTAACAGTCATCTGCACGAGACTATTATTCCGGGTAAATTTATAACATTTTTTATTATTCGGCTTCACCCCGGTGATGGCAAAGTTGAATATGTTGATGCAGGTCATCCGCCTCCGTATATTATCCGTAAATCAGGTGAAATTGTCGAATTGCAGACAACCGGGCCTATTCTCGGAATAAGTAAAGTAACTTACTCATCTATCGAAGCATTTATGGGATCAGGCGATCTCCTTGTTGCTTTTTCGGATGCATACTCAGAGTCACAGTCTCCGGTTGGTGATCTCTTCGGGGAAGAGCGAATCGCGGAGGTTGTCAGTCGTCATAAGGACAGAGACCTGGTTGAAATCGCTGATATTCTTAAGAAGGAGGCATCGGATTACAGAGGAGGAGCACTCCCTTCTGATGACTCAACGATTTTATTGGTAAGACGTCAATAAGTCCTTTAAGTTCCATCTTTCGTTAATACAGTTCTATCACTCTTCTGGTTGGAACTATCCGGAAACCTCACTTTTACGCAGCAATTAAAACGTAACTCCAAACATTTTAGAAGTATCTGTATAAAATTTATGATATATATCATACATAAATAAATTGCCGGGTTATTGTTTAGGATAAGCAAGGATTTTATTATGTATGTCCTTGCTTTGATTCAATTTTTAAATAATAAGAATATTATACCCAGGAAGTTATTCATGCAACTAACAGTTAAATATTTATTTTGCAATTTGATTTGCGTAAATGTAGCTATGTGTTATTTGTGTAAATGATTATTAAATGTATATTCGTCAACTGTTGAAGTCAAAGTTTAATAAATTATCCCGAAAAATATATTACGTGATGTAAATTTTTTTTCATTAGAATCGCATGATGTACATTGATATAAGAGTTAATTCTATCCGGTCTCATTTATGAAAAATAATCTTCCTCAGGAAAATGTTTATATGTCACCCATAGTTGGTGGGTATAACGATCACATTGAAAATCAGATTCTCGATGAAATTGCAGAAGCGATATGTATTCTGGATGCAAAAAATCTTACAATACTACAGGCGAATCGAACTTTCAGGGGACAAACCGGTTTGCAGGAAATTCTTCCAGGAAAACTAACATGTTATGGAGTAACGCATCACCGAACGACTCCCTGTGAAGGTCAGGGAGAGGAATGTCCGTTGTTCAATGCAATATGCAATAGAAAGGCAACAACATGCGATCATGTGCATTATGATAGGGATGGAAAAGAGCTTATTGTTGAGATTTCTGTACATCCGGTTATCGATTCTGACGGGGAAATTCGTAAAGTTATACATATATCAAGAGATATAACTTATCGCAGGGATCTTGAGAAAAGACTCCTGAAAAAGACTGAAGAACTGGTTGAGATAAATTTAAATCTGAAGAAACGAGTTGAAGAAGAATACCGGAGCCGCGTAAGACATGAAGAGCTATTAATCAGTCAATCACGTATGGCAGTTCTTGGTGAGATGTTTCGAGCAATGGCTCATCAGTGGAAGCAACCACTGAGCAGTCTTTATCTTATACTCGAAGATATTGAAGATGTAGAAAAATCAAAAGAATTGGATTCAAAATATCTATCATCCTCTCTGATCGATGCTCGAAAACAGATAGATCACATGTCCGGAGTAATTGAAGATTTTAGAAGATTTCTTGAGCCATCATTGCATGCGGAAGCGTTCAATCTTTTAGACTCTATAAAAAGTTTTCTGAAGCTTTTTTATCGCAACCTGCTGATAGAAGGTATAAATATTTCTATTGAACTCAATAATGATGGGAAAAGTCAGGTTTTTAAAGATCCGGTCAGGTTTATTGAGGATTGTAATGTCCGGATACCCGTATCGGGTTTCATGAATGAATTCAAACATGTTCTGCTGAATCTGGCTAATAATGCAAAAGACTCTATCAAAGTTGCAAAACAAAAACCAGGCAATATAGAATTTCGAATAACTGGCGGAGAAGACGTTATTCTGGAAATAATTGATAATGGTACGGGCATTCCGGATGATCATATTGGCGATATTTTCGAGGCAGACTATTCAACAAAGGGTGAGGGATTCGGTATTGGACTTTATCTTGTCAGAATTATTATAGAAGATCACATGAAAGGAACAATCACTGTGGCAAATAATCCCGATTGCGGTGCTGTATTCAGATTGACCTTTCCGGCAGTAAATGTCCGGAAAACGGGAGAATACTTTATTTAAGTCACCACACTGCTTGATATACAGATATGCGAAAGAACGCATTCGCTGCATGTTCGTTTACGAGCTGTACACACAGTTCTTCCCAGTCGAATCATATAGAGGGACCACTCTATCCACCAATCTTCAGGCAAGAGACTCATCAATTCTCGTTCAATTTGCACCGGATCTGTTTTTATGGTAAGTCCAAGTGTTCGCGATAGACGTGAGGCATGAGTATCTATAACAATTCCGCTGGGGATATTGAATAATTCCTGTAAGATGACATTGGCTGTTTTTCGCCCCACACCAGGCATTTTAACAAGCTCTTCGAGCTTTTCAGGCATTTCGCCATTGTATTTCTCGACAAGATCCCTCGCGAAACCTATTATATTTTTCGTTTTGTTTCGATAGAAACCGGTTGTATAAACAAGTTTTTCCAGATCCGAAACGCGAGCAGCGGAAAATTCCTCCGGAGTTTTATAGGTTGAAAAAAGTTCCGGAGTTACCTTGTTAACCTGCTCATCGGTACATTGAGCTGAAAGTATAACGGCAATAGCAAGTTCATGAGGTTTTTCATAGCTTAGAGCACAGCGAACCTTACCAAAAGCTTTTTTCAGCAGCGGGTAGGCTTTTTTTATGAATTTTTCCGGATCCGGATGAAGGGTTTGCTTGCCTGTACGAGTCATAATTAATTTTGAATTGCTTTCTATATATCTAAGCTGGTTACATTTATTATAAAATCACCCGATTTAAAAAGATAATATAATCATCATATATCAATCAATATTCATTTATCCATGCGTATTCATTCCTATGATTACCGGGAGACATCTTTATTTCATGTAAATATGAGAACTTAGCTCCATGCAGGTAACATATTAATGGGAACTCAGAGGTAAACATAATGAATTGGCAGGATCAATAGAAGATTTCTGGCAGGAGATATTGTTGTATGTGATCATAATTATTTTATGTCACATTATATCAGGTTGAAACTCTCTGCGTCGATATCACTATCTGTGCAGAGAGTCACACCCAGTTTTGGGTCATCAGGCTTTTAGAGCTGAAAGGTCAGTCCCGTATTTTTTCATAAGAGTTTTGACACCCTTATTGTTGAGTGTTTTCAACATACGAGCTGATATTTTCAGTCTTACCCAACGATTCTCATCGGGTAGGTATACCTTTTTTGAAACGAGGTTTACCTTGAATTTTCTTTTTACCCGGATATGGGAGTGCGATATGCTATTCCCTGATCCAGTTTTTTTTCCAGATATTTCACATTTACGTGCCATGACCGGAACAGAGTTTTTGTACCATTGAATTCGGTCAAGAAAAACAAAACTATTCAGCACGTAATATGGTTTCGATTGGAGTTTTCCTTATGAATATCTATCTTTTCGATTCAGGATATGAAGGCTGGAGGGGAGTATTTATTGAGATATTCCTGACTGAACAGAGTCTGCAGTAATATGAATAATTTCATGTATTATTCCACGATATTCTACATGTTGCTTTTGTATTTTATTATAGGTAACTATAAGGTATATCGGTGAAATATTACCGGGGATGCAGCGATCCCCGGCAACAAGAGTCAGTGATTACTTCTGGCTCAGGATGTAGTCAGCAACTTTTTTCTGTTGAGCTGTGGTCCAAGATTTTGTTATAGCAAGATTACCCTGCATAATAGCAAATTTAGTCGGTTCAACGATTGGCTTTGCATTTCCTTTAAGGAAGGAAAGCAGTTTTCCCTGATTTCCACCGTATGCTGCAGCAATTCTCTTCAGTGCAGGACCAGTCATTTCGGCTGTTGGGTTGTGGCAGGCTGAACACGCAGCGAATTCAGCAGGTGCACCAGCAAAAAGGCTTCCTGAAGTCATAGCTACGGCGATAATGCCAGTTGCGATTAGTTTTTTCATGCATTCTCTCCTGGATATTGTTGTGAAGTTCTCCCTGTTTTCAATTTACAGAGATACAAATCCGTTAACGTGTTAAATATTTCAAAAGGCCATCTGAGAATCAAACGAAAATTTTATAAAAAAAAATAAATGGGGAGCGGTATTTTGTTTGAAAATATAAATGGTATTTAGATTGCGGTAAGAATAACACTCTTTTTAAAATGCAGACAAATTTCAAACTTGCTTAAATATGAATGAAGAATGGCTCCCCTCTGCTGCTTTCCGTGCTGGCTAAAATTCTTATTGAAAATGTGAAAAAAAACATGTTATTAAAACTAACATCTTTGATGCACAGAAGAGTATAATCGAAAAACAGACCTCTCTGATTGGCAAAACCGAGTTGCTGGACATTGAAATGAAAAATACTTACTCAAATTATCTGCGCCAGGTGATTCACTTCATTATAGTACTCGTGATTTTTCAATTCCTGTGCGCCTGCGGTTGTACGGGCGGCAAATCCGGTGACCGTGAGTTTGCAATAGCAACCAATGTGGAAAGTGGATTGCTCTTTGATCGCAAGGCAATCTATGAAACAGGCAAACATCCATGGTATAATACTGAACATCACATTCCGGATGGCGGGTATGCTAACATTTATCCGGAAGGGCAGCGAAAACCATCATTCTGGAAAGCATTCACGTGGATTGTCGGAAAAATCTTAGCACCCGATAAATCTGAAAAAATGGAGAGTACTCCGGCGGATATAGGGCTATTAAACGAAAACATTTTGCCTGGAAAATATAGAGTATTCTGGCCCGGTCATGCCAGTGTATTGATACGTACAGCGAAGGGAAATGTGATAACGGACCCGATATTTTCACTGAAGGCCAGTCCTGTGACCTTCACCGGTCCGGACCGCGTCTCTCCATTACCATTGAAAATGGAAGATTTGCCTGTAATCGATTATGTAATTATATCGCATAATCATTATGATCATCTTGACGAGAATACAATTCTGTTTTTAAATAAAAGAGATCATCCGGTTTTTCTTGTGCCGGTTGGTCTCAAAACATTTTTTGAAAAAAGAGATATCCATAGCGTTGTTGAACTGGACTGGGGAATGTATGCGAAAGTTGGCAAATACACTTTTCATTCTGTTCCTGCCCAGCATTTTTCCTCACGAACCCCTTTTGACAGAAATGAAACTTTATGGACCGGATGGATTATTGATCTTCCTGATAATGCTGCTCGGATCTATTTTGCCGGTGATACCGGTTATGGTCCTTTTTATGATGATATTGGCAGACATTTTCCCGGGATTGATCTGGCGCTTATTCCCATCGGAGCATACAAACCAGCCTGGTTAATGAAGTCGGTTCATATAAATCCAGGTGAAGCATTGCAGGTAATGATTGATCTCAATGCAAAAGAGATGCTCGGGATACATCACTCCACTTACAGGCTTGCTGAAGAACCACTATCCGAGCCGGCTTCTGAGACGAATCGTCTGTCAAAGGAGAGAGAATTGGATAAGAGAGTGCATGTTCTGCGTCCGGGAGAATTTCTGCCGGGATCGGGAAACCGAATGTGAATACATACTGAGTATGGTCAGACATCAAATATTTCTACGTTATCTTTAAGCTGTCTGGAGAGCGATTGATTCACTTTCGCATCAGCAAGTAGAGTTTCAGCCATTTCGCCTGTATTGTGACTCACTTTGTTTACATTTTCCAGGAGTCCATTTACTGACTCAATACTTACACGCTGTTCATTTGTTGTCTGTTCAATTTCCAGGGCAAGTTTACTTACATGTTCGGCAGAAGTCTGCACCTGTGTATTCACATTAATTTGTTTATTTACCAGGCGATCAAGGTCGTGAATATTGGATGATGAATCCTGAGTGGCCTGCATAATTGACTGTATTATATGCAGTGTGTCTTTAACATGCTTCACTCCATCCTGAACCTGCCCTGAATTGGCAAGAACAAGCTGGTCGATCTCCTTTATTGATTCTGCAGTCTTTACGGCGAGTCGTGAAATTTCTTCCGCAACGACTGCGAATCCTCGACCGGATTCACCTGCTCGTGCAGCCTCAATGGCTGCATTTAATGCGAGAAGGTCTACTTTTTCTGATATATCCTGGATTATATTTACCACATCAGTAATCTTCCTCGCACTCTCATCTATGCTCAGAATACTGTTATTGGTTTTCTGCAATGCTTCATCACCCAGTCTTGCTTTCTCGGCTGTTTTTTCCGATAATTCAGTTACATTTATAAAGCGGCTTGACATCTCTTCCGTAATAGTATCCCAGCTTTTTAGAAGTTCCACAAGTCCAACAATTTCACCTTTCTGCATTTCTGCAACATGAGCAACATTGTCAACAGAGGCATAGATCTCTTCCAGGGCAGCAGTAATGTGCTCCATTGATTCGCTCTGTTCACTTGTATTTTTGTTAAATATTTCAGTAAGTCTGGTTATATCTTCTGCGGCATTCGACACGTTGATGGATACTTCGTTTGAAGACAGGATGACTGTTCTAATTTTTTCAGAAAATCTGTTAAAGGAATAGGCAATTTCGCCAAGCTCATCGCGGCTCATGACTTCCAGGCGTGTAGTAAGATTGGCCCTTGAAGTGGAAACAGCCAGCTCACCAACTCTATCGCGTAACTGGCCTATTGGTACGCTAAATGATCTGGAAAATAGAAAAAGATTCACTATTATGATCAAAAGCGAAGTACCTGCAACAATACTCATACGGTTCAAGAGAATAAGCTGAAAATCATCTTCAGCCCCGTAAATATGCTGCAGATAAAAAAGAAAGAGCATTATAACAAGTATAACTCCAATAGTATTCTGCCCCAATATGATGAAGATTTTTTTTGAAAAATTCATCGCCCGATATTCAGAGTGGAAAGGGAGTTCAGATGCATACCTGCCAAGACTTCTCAGGAAACCTATTACGAACGGACTTGAATAAATAGAAATGAGCGGAATTCCGGATAACCAGATTACAAAAAATGAGTACTGGTCCACTTCGTTATAAACATTGCTCAGTACAAGAACCGGTCCGACAATTACGTAGAGCATAAGTGAAATCATAAAGTGGTTTTGTATGAAAATTAAATCTTTCTGGGTCGTTGTTACTGTTTCCGGATCGTTTGAAAGCAGGTTTTTCTCCATTCTCTTGATTCTCTTGTTAAATACACGGAAATTTATATAAGTATAAAGACCTACGTATATATAAAGTATGGGAAATAATAGCATCGATATGATCATTTCGACATTAAATGTCCCGGCCAGGTAGTTCAATGCAAACCAGGCAGGTGGGGGAATTAAAAATCCCATAAAAAAATTTAGGTATAATTTTGTCTTTTCTGTCATTATTTAATCTGCAAAACGGTTTAATTGGCGAATCATTTATGTTTATTCGTTTTCTGTCGTCGTTCGTAATGATTCAGATTATTAATAATAGTTAAAAATCACAATTTGATGCATTTTTAACTATCGCAGCTTACAACGAATCCCAACAAACTAATATTCAAAAAAATAATACAAGAAAATTATATATTTAAAAGGCGAAAGAAGGGAAAAATCAACTTCCGCAGTCATGAATCATGAATTTCCTGGAGTAATTTATAAATATATAATTGTATTTAAGCTGATAATGGTTTTGAAAGTAAATTGTCCATCATGGACTGGCATTTCTGATTAATGATGGGGGAGTCTTAAACAGGCATCAGATCTTTTTTTATTGCTCTATTTTTCCTGTCGGACAATGAAAAATGCTTTTCCCGGGAGTTTCTTTTATGATATCTTCGCTGTATGGCTATAATTCGAGATATTGATAAGGGTGCCGGTGAGATTATTAGAGTTGAAATTTCTGAATTCAAGGGTCAGAAATATTTGAACTTAAGAGTCTGGTATATGGACCAGAAAACCGAAGAGTATAAGCCTACACAGAAGGGGATTACCGTTAAGCCGGAATTGTATGATGATATAAAAGCGGCAATTGCGGACGCTGAACCAGCAATCAGGGAAATCCTGGAGAAGGGATCGTAGGCCTGCAGAGATTACTCCGCAGGCCTGTCAGTCTTTATCTGTGTTACATTGGAGGAGACCGGTACTACAAAACCAACAGTAAGCCCCGACCCCTGCAGACAGAGTAAACCAATCCCCTGTTATGTACAAGTATTTTTTATATTTCTCTCGCTAATCTGTAATGCCGATGTTGATACTGGTTAACTATTTCAATCGGCAAAGAATCTAATATGACTGGTCCCTATCGTTTTCATACATCTTCAAGGAAACCTGGTTCATCCTACAGGGGAACTGCCAGGAGATCAACTTACGTTCCGGCTAAAACCGGGGGTGGTGTTCTTCAAATCTTCCGAAATCTTGAGTTTCCCGGACTGCCGGGACCGGGTAAAACCCTTCTGCTTCTCACTGGCGGTGGGGTTCTATCCATCCTGCTTTTTCTGCTCTTTTTCCAGCTGTATATGTTTATTACTTCCTTTGGAATGGCTCAGTATTTGAAAGGCCTTGAGCCGGTTGAACCCAACCGGATAATGGATCGAAACCAGGTTCTTGTCTCTGAGCTCTTTTCCAGAAAGACAGGTAATTTAAAAGCAGCCTCCATTCCAGTCAGTCTCAAAGAGAAGCTACTATTTGTGGAAGATGATAGTTTTTATTCCCACGGAGCTATCCACTGGCCGTCTGTGATTCGGGCTGTATTCATTAATATTACAGCTCTGGGTTACTCTCAGGGAGCTTCCACAATCACACAGCAGCTTGCCCGTATCCTGCTTGATCGACGGGAGAAGACAATTTTTCGGAAGCTGAAAGAGGCAAGTCTTGCGTACTACCTTGAAGACAGGCTTGAGAAAGATGAGATACTGGCAGCCTATATGAACCTTGTGTATCTGGGGCACGGCTCAATGGGTTTTACAACGGCAGCCAGGTTTTATTATGATAAAAAACTAACCGAATTGAATTTCACAGAGGAGCTGATTCTTGTCTGCCTTCCCTCTGCGCCAGAACGTTACTCTCCGCTTAAAAATCCTAACCTCCTCGAAATAAAGATGGATGCTGTCTATTCACGTATGAGAGAGGAGAAATTGTCCATTCCTGACCTGGCTCGATACAAGAGACAGAAAGCTGCAATTTTTTCATCCATGAATAGAAGTCCCGGTTCCTCCGTTTTTGGGAACCGTACAGATTATGCACCGTTTGTAACGGAATATATAAGAATGCGAATTCAGGAACTTTTCGGATCGCAGTATGAGTTTGGAGCAGGTCTGAAGATTGAGACTACACTGGACAGACAATTACAGAAAGCAGCTGTTTCGGAATCTATGAGGTGGATTAACAGTGTAAAAAATAAGTACCCCCCCGTAAAAATGATCGGCGGTAAGGTAGTAAACGATTCCAGGACCGGAGCAGCCTATCGTAAATTTTTTAATCAGGCTGTTTCTGCCGGTCTTGTTTTCGGATATTCCCGGGCGGGTACGCAAAAAATGGGTTTGCAAACCGCCAGTGTGGGAATCAATCCGGAAACAGGTGAGATCCTGTTCTTGCAGGGCGGAACAGAATTTCGAAGCGGTAATCAGTTGAATCGCGCCATTAATATGCGAAGGCAAACCGGGAGTGCAATAAAACCTGTAGTATATGCGGCCGGGATTGAAGATGGAATAATTACTGCTGCGGGTTTTCTTGACGATACGCCCTTGTTTGTATCCGAGTCAAAGAAAAGCGAAAATGATCCTGGATACTGGCTTCCCGATAACATAAGTGGGGTTTATGAGGGACGTATTCCTGTTAGAGAGGCGCTGGGACGGTCAAAAAATATTCCGGCCATACGACTGGCTCAACAGATCGGTATGAATCGTCTTCGAAATCAATTTCAGAAATTCTTTTTCATGAGTGAGTCGTCCATGGGGCAGAGATTCAGGGATGATTATACAATCGCTATCGGATCTCTGGAAATGAGTCCACTTGAAATGGCATCAGCCTTTTCTGCATTCGGGAATAATGGTGTGATTCGCAGACCATATCTAATAAAGCGCATTGTTGATCGAGACGGGAATGTGATTTTTAATGGAAGCGAGAAAGATGAGTTCGGGCTGGATGTACCTTTCGAAAGAAGGGTAATGTCAGGAGACACTGCACAGGTAATGGTTTCGCTTCTACATGAATCAATGATTCGAGGCGGAACCAGCCGTGGTGGATACAGTGGACCGGCGGTTGGAAAAACCGGAACATCCAATGATAATAAAGATGCATGGTTTGTCGGAGTTACTCCGGGACTATCGGCAGCGGTCTGGGTGGGTTATGATGACCCTGCTTATTCCATGAGATACGCTACCGGGTCCAGTGTCGCCGGTCCGCTATGGGGGCGCATTGTAAGCAAAGGTATGACTGAGAAAGGCAGTTTTCAATTCAGTCCATCTGCTGTTACGAGGAGAATCTGTGAAGATACGGGGGAACTTGCTTCACCGAATTGTCCTAAAACCAGGAATGAATTATTTGTGGGTGAACATATCCCTGTGGAGATCTGTGAGAGACATTCAAAACGCGGGAGCAATGGTGGACAGAGCAATGACTGGAGTTTGAACAGTAGTTCAGACTTCGAATAACGTAATGATTTTGTATGAACTGCACTGGAAATCCAATACATTTAATGAGTCTGATTGAAAAGTCATGTAAGAAATTTCTGGCTTTCCCGAAGGGCTGTTTTTATTCTAGTGAGTATCTGATGGCTTCGTTCAAGCAAAATATTTTTATCTTACTGGTAGTCTTTGCTGTTTCTCATCCTGTATCTATTATGGCACAGAATGCTCCTGAGAGCTATAGAGGCCGAACCTATTTTGAAGAGGCTTACTCCATTGAAAAAAATAGTCCGGCTCGTGCAATCGAATTGTACAGACTTGCCCTGTCCAGAGGTCTTGATGCGAAGATGAATCATGCAGCCCTGTGGCGATTATTTCATTTATATCGTGAAACTGGAGAGTATGGCAATGCGCTGATGCTTGCACCGAAACTTGGAAAATCCCGCGGTGTCGCAAGGGTTCTTGAAAACCTTAAAAAAGATCTGGCCGATCACTGGAATATAAATAACCAGGCTCTGGAGGCCTACTGGAATGGGGTAAAGAGTCTTGCCGGTTACGAAGGGGCGGGGGAGAAAAGTTACTCTGATTATTTTATAGAGGCGTTATCCAGTGCTTACGGAAACCGAGAGTTTCGAAGTGAAATAATGAATCGTCTTGTGGCGGCAGGAAAAGTGGAAGAAGCACTGTCTGTACTTGACGGTGATGGTATAACTTCACTTGAAGATCGTATTATGAAGGCGGATCTGCTCTTAAGTCTGAAGAGATATGACCAGGCGGATACAATGCTTCGTGAAATTGCAGCCGGGAATGAGATTTCTAAATCAGGAGATAAATACAGAGTCCTCTATCTTCTTGCGAAAATTGCACGATCCCGAAATGATCTGGAAAAATCCGTCAGGTATTTTCGATTTGCTGCTAATTATGCTTCCGAGGAAGAACAATTCAGGCAACTGGCTCTCGCATCGTATTCATTATACAGGGAGAATTATACGCAACAGGCCGCCGCACTTGTAAGAAATATTCCCAACGTCAGTGATGAAAATGTAATGTTGTTACGGGCCATACTTGGTGTGGAGGTTGACCATAGTAGTGAGCGCCTGGAAGAACTACGGGAGATGGCAGGGAGTTTTTCTTCCTCACCGCAAGGATATCTGGAAAACAGAGCTTTGCAGATTCTGGCAGGACAAAGGGTGGGGCGTTAGGATGGGATCATCATTCAAAAAAACGAAATATCTACCGAAAGTCTTATTTGCCTGTATTGTATCATTTTTGATTTTATTTCTGCAGACAGGGTGCGTCAGTTCGTCCACGCAAAAAAGTATTGCTTCGCAAGAAAGTTCAGAGTTTAAAGACAATTCGGACTGGAGCGAGCCGGAGAGACAGGAGCGCGAAGAGGAAGCGCTTCGGAGAGAAGAAGAACAGTCCCGTCAGCGGCTTGAAGCGCAGGAAAAAGCCCGTGAACTGGCCCGGCTGCAAAAACAGGATGAAGAAGAAGCCCTGAAGCGAAAAGCGGAGAAAGAACAGGCTAGAAGGCAGGCCCTTGAAGAAGAGCGCAGAAGAAAAGAAGCAGAAGAAAAGCTGAGACTTCAGGCTCAAGAAAGATTGAGACGTGAAGAAGAAGAACGTGCACGTCAGAGAAAAGAAGAAGAATTACGTATTGCAGAACGGAAACATCGAGAAAATATGTTCGCTGCACGTAAAGCAAGAGAAGAGTATTTGCAACAGCAATTTATTTATGAGAAGCAACTGCAAGTTTACCTTGAGGAGAAGAGGCGCAAAGAACGTGAAGAGAGACTTGCGAGGCTTGATCCGGATGGAATTTACTTTTTTCGCCGGGATATGAACAGGATGATGCCTGCAACGGTGCATCTGACAGTTCCCGAAAAATATAAACTCTTACTGTTTATGATTCCTTCTCCAGTCGTAATGCAGGGATATCCCGGCTGGACAAACAGGCTTGTTCCGGTACGTGGAAGCGGAGAAGAAGTAAATAGCCAGGAAGAGTTTCTGCAAAAAATATACTCGAAGCAGGGAACGGTTGCAGTCGTACTGGAATCACTGGAAAATCCCGGAAAGAGAATTCTGCCATTAATACAGGTCAATGGACAGAAATACTATTTAACTTCCTGGTATTCGGATGGTTTTGATTTTATTCGGGTAACAGCTGAAACATCTATTATAAACGGACGAACCGGCAGCTATGCGGTCTGGGCACCTGAAAAATTAATTCTTGATTTTAAATAAGTTTATTTTTTACAGTTGTTAACCGAATCTCAGCATGATTTCCGGGATAAAGGAAAGGTGGTTTAAATGAGTGCAATAGTGATGGCTGCAGGCGGTCTGTTTATATATTTTCTTGGGTATAGATTCTATTCAAAATTTCTGGCAGATAAAGTATTTCGTCTGGATCCGAACTATAAAACTCCAGCCCACCAATTTCAAGATGGCATCGACTTTGTTCCCACGGACAAACATGTGCTCCTGGGTCACCATTTTACGTCTGTTGCCGGTGCGGCGCCTATTCTTGGACCGGCGATCGCCGTATACTGGGGATGGCTTCCTGCTCTTCTGTGGATAATTCTCGGAACAGTTTTTGCCGCCGGATTCCACGATTTCGGATCACTGGTTATATCCGTAAGAAAACGGGGACAGTCCATGGGAACACTTGCCAGCAGTGTTATCGGATCTCGTGCAAGAATTCTTTTCCTCTTCATAATTTTGATACTGGTAGTAATGGTCAATGCCGTATTCGCGTGGGTTATCTCGAAATTATTTATAAGTTTTCCGGGTAGCGTTATTCCGGTCTTTATTGAAATTCCTATTGCGTTGTGGATTGGTTACATCGTTGCGAAAAAGCAGGGGAAAGGGTTGCTGGTCCCTTCTATAATTGCTCTTGTTGTTATGTATGGTTCTGCCATAGTCACAAGTTATGTGGAGCCATTGCAAATTGATCTTATTAAATATATGGGTGGAGCGGAGACGCAGGTCCTTGCCGGCTTTAATGGCAGTGAGATGGCGTTTCTTATATGGATAGTTATTCTTATGGGATACGGGTATTTCGCATCTATACTGCCCGTCTGGAAGCTTTTGCAGCCCAGAGATTATATCAATTCGCATCAGCTGATAATAGGACTTGCCGTTTTTTATCTTGGAATAGTATTTCTCAATCCTGAAGTAACAGCTCCCGCGATCAATGGAAACGTGAGTGATGTTTCCTGGTTTCCACTGCTGTTTATTACGATAGCCTGTGGAGCGATATCAGGATTTCACGGACTTGTTTCTTCCGGGACAACGTCGAAACAGCTCGATAAGGAGACCGATGCGAGGTTTGTAGGATATCTGGGATCGCTTGGAGAAGGAGCGCTTGCTCTTGTATCTGTAATCGCTGTCGTTACTCTTTTTGCCACTCAGAGTGAGTTTCTTGCAGCTTACAGTAATTTCACGCAGGCAAGCGGAGGTGGTCTGGGTAATTTCGTAAAAGGGGCAGCGAAGCTGTCCAGCGGTCTCTTAATTCCGCAGGGTGTTGGTGTGACAATTGTCTCTGTCATAGTTGTGAGTTTTGCAGCAACCTCGCTTGATACATCAATTCGCCTTATGCGATATATAATATCGGAACTGGGCGATGTCTATAAGATTGAGCCATTAAAAAATATGCATGTGGCTACATCCATTTCGGTTCTCTCCAGTGCAGCTCTTGCATTTATCCCGGAAGGACCCAGAGGTTTTGGCTCCGGAGGATTTCTACTGTGGCCCCTTTTCGGAACATCCAATCAATTGCTGGCCGGGATTACCCTGATGATAATTGCCGTATGGCTCAAGCGAAGCGGGCGAAACTATCTGCCTGCATTCCTTCCGATGGTATTTCTTTTAGTAATGACCGTGTGGGCTATGGGAAAACAGATCATTGTGGAATGGTACGGCGTAGACGATAAGATGCTTCTATTTGTGATGGGGTCAATTATTCTTGGATTTGCAATCTGGATTATTTTTGAATCATTTGTTGTTTTTACGAAAAAGCCAGACAGGACAGTCTGAAAATAACAAACATATGCAACTCGTGTAGCAGAAGGGGC
>JBNKQE010000071.1:0-16736 GCA_050295715.1 Leptospirales bacterium | reverse complement strand
TTCAATGTAATACGCTTTGGAAGGTGCAATGGATGCTGTAAAACTACACGTTCCAGGCTCGCAGCTGGGATTTGAATATTCCTCTATTTTCACCTGCATATACCGGAATGTACCAGGTGGATCGTCTACAAGGTCAATAACACTCAAAGGACCAAAAGTATTATAAGCGTAACTGATCGGTTGATCCGGAACGGAATTATTGGGCCCAATGGACATTCTCTTACCGAGTTCCGGGGTGGCGAAAGATTTGTAATTGGATCTGTTATAGGTATCGGAAGAAAATTTGAAAAGGCAGTATTCCATATTTGAGGCGGCAGTTATACTGATAGTATTATTTTCCGTTAAGGGTGCGGCGTTGAGTACACCAATAGAGTAATTCTGCTCGGAAACACAGTTAGAGTTGATATCAGGCGCTGCATTAAATTCATAATTACATGTATCGCGAGTGCAGGTTCCACCTACATTAACCCACATATATCGAAAATTGCTATTCTGAATCACAGTATTCCTGATAGATTCTGTGTAACCGAGCCCTTCATCGCCAGATTCTCGATTTATATTATATTCGTGATCAGTTTTCGATTCAGGGGTTGCTCCTTCATAACCAATGTTCAATCCCACTTCTGTGTCAGTCGCGGGTGACACAGAAGTGTTGTACTCCTGTGTATGTGATGAAGGGACTTTGTAGACGCATACATCGGAAGGCGATGCCCCCTCCGCCGTTATCGGGGTTCCCGGCTCAATATCAACCGCGTGCATTACCGACCACTTAAAATCCCTGCTACAGTTGGCGGGCTCGTTTCCTGATCTCGAGTAAGAAGTTATTGTAAATCCACAATCTCCGCTGTCACAGACCGTAGGATCTTGAAAATAATTTAAATTCGTATACAGCAGCATGATATACCTGTAGTCTCCGTCATCATAAAATGGGACATCCAGAAACTGAACGGTATTTCCTTCATATATCGGGTTTAATTGTTCGTCACGATCATAAAACATGTTGGGAACGTAATTTATTTTCCCGGCACTGATTTGAAATGTGACGTCGTTTTCAGGAGTCACAATGACATCCTGTATATCTGCTACTGAAGCGGTTATCTTGTAGATGCATATATTTGAAACGTTAGTTCCAACAAGAGTTACTGGAGTATCCGGTGTCAATTCAACGGCCGATGCCAGGGCGGCTGAAAAATCCTGTGATCCGCTTTCGGACATGGTGCAATTCGCCATGCCGCCAGATATCAATATATTTTCCGTACTAACTGCGTTGTATCCGGAGTTAAAGTTATTTTTTCCACTGGTACCGGAATTTTGCGATATGCCAAGCAGAGCAAATAGTGAATCATCCTCGCTGGATTGGTTGTAGCAACCACTTCCGGATAAAAGAATCACAAACGATAAGAGAGTCACTATAATTTTTTTCATTGCATACCACCTTTGATACATTATCCGCAACTGAGATAATAATATATCGACTGACGTTCTTTTTCTGTCAAGGCAAATATCTACGTTATGTGCACATTTTTTGTGCAAGTCAATTGTATTCATGATTTTTCAGGAAAGTTCCCGTTTCGGGATACTGTCTCATTTCAATGTCACGATTCATGCTGGAATCCTCATCAGTAAAATTTTAGGGGCCTCTGAACCAGAAATGGCCTATCATTTCCAATAGGTCCGTCTTATATTCTATGAGGGTGTATTCCGGGGAGCGAGTAACCGAAGACGATGATAGGGTGCAAATAGGATTGGGAAGGCAAAGCTTATGATCGATGATGCAATTGAAGTTCATTGCGACCAGTGTGGTAAAAAAAATTATTTGCCAATCGCAAATACTTTTCAAAATACTACGATTTTCTGTAGTGAATGTGGTAAAACAATTTACTGGTTCTCCTGTCCGCAGTGTGAGACCAGTTATTACGATTCAAAAGCAGATGCTCCCTGTCCCGAATGTGCTCCGAAAGTCAAAGCCGCGACACTCGGGCATCCTCAAAAAGAGAGAAGCAATGCAAATCTATTCAGGATTTTTTCCCGGCCGTGTCCATGGTGTTCCCATGATATCTATTTCTTTTTTCTAAAAAGAAATCTGATAAAATGCCGAGCCTGTCAAAAATACAGTAAGCCTGTGGGCGTTCTGAAAGGAGGAAGCATCGCTATTGTTTCTTTATTTTTTATGGTCTACCTGGTGGATCTTTTTCATTTTCGCGAGCTTGCGGTGCAGTATATAGGAGAAGGGCTCGGAGTATCGGTGCTGGTCCTGGTGCTCATATCGAGTTATTTCATGATACTCAGCAAAAGTATAAGTCTGGAAAAGTGGAAATAGGAAAATTCAGTAGATGTGGCGAAATTCCTGCGAAGAGTGCGACTGGCGCCTCGTATCTTCTTGAAATATAAATCGAATCAGAGTGGAATTGGCGATGTTACTCGTTGCATGAAAAATTTTTCCAGGTATAGCGAATACTGCGCTATTATCTGGATTACAGATTTTATGCATCCAGAACATAGGTTGCCGCCAGAGATACTGGACCTTGTGATTGTTGCTTTGCCGGGTGAGCATAGAACTGGGTGTTCACAAATTTAAGGTGCATCTGACTTCCGATAATCTAGTATAATTTCGCACAGGGGAGCATTATGAAACCGTTTTCTGTGATAATTTTATCTTTGCTTCTGATTCCGACTATTCTAAATGCTGCGAACTTCCTGGAAAAAAAATATTTTACCACATTGCAAATGACGAATATTTTTCGCAAAGTCCTGCTTCGCTGGATTTGTCCGAAGCCGGGCGGGCGAATGGAAACACAACCGACAGGGACCAGTGACGACTGAACGGAAGGATGTAGTGCGAAAAAAAATAGTAATGCGTAGTGCGCACTGCTCATTTTAGAAAAAATCTATGCAGTTTTTTTATGTAGAAAGTTTGACTTTCATGTAGGCCGCTTTTTTCAGCAAATTCAGGCCATTTTGCAACAGACTTCTCAACCTCTTCAATTATTTTTTTCGGATTCTTGACGTCAGCAGCTTTAGCTGCATGGAGTAAGTCTTCAATCGTAAAATTTTCTCGTTTCCCATTGCAGGACATTTGGTGTTGTTCAATAAATTTATTTCCAGGTTTGTAGCTGAAACACAAATCATATGCTGGTGATAATTGCCACTCTCCATCGCCAAACATTAAAAAGGCATGATTTTTTGTATGGTCATCCTGGTTTCTCGCGCAAATATTAAAAACCATGCGTCTATACATTTCGTTTAAATCATCTTGATGTAATTTTAAATCCCGAATTGTTTGAAAAAGTCTTTCATAACCGTAATTCCCTGGAGGGTCTCTATCTGAATGAGTCATTCCCGCAAAAGTCAGAACATGAACTTTATCGTTGCCATCAATACGATCAAAACGTTTTGTTATAAAGTGTGCTTTTTCTCCATCAGGTAGCAGACGGGATTCCATAACATTGATACCGGCATCAAAAGCCATTTCGTTGTAAGCATATTCAATTCTACCTATTTGTTTTGCGGTGGCATGCTCTTCATTCTCAAATTCATCAAATTTTATAATCCAGTGTTCAAATCCTTTTGGTACATTTGTCTGCCCGGATAAAACTTGATTTGTTTTATCATTTATAGCGATAATAGCTTTTGCTTTTGCACCGCCAGCACTTGTACCAACGGAGATTAAAGTATCAATTCCTTTATCATCAAGATTCGCGTGTAGCGTTTCTCGTTCCTGCAGTACGGATTGAGCCAGTTCAACTAAATCACTGACTTCTAAAGGGATCGGAGTATTTAAATTTCTAGTTTCAAAGTCGGGTTCGTATTCAAGAGCACCCATGCCTCTTGTGCCTACATAGCAGAGCCTTTCTAAAGGTGTTAAGTCTTGAAGTTTTTTTCCATGACGCGCTAAATAAGTATCTAACAGTCTATTTCCAAATTTTTCCGGCAGACTGTCCGCGATAAAACCCGGTAGCCCCTGGAAAGTTTTTGTATTTTTCAGTTCCGGGAATTGATAGATTTTGTTCGAAAGGGGTAGAAATAATGGACTAATTTCCAGGCTAGATTTTACAAAATCTTTGTCATATTCAAATGATGCATATCCTCCATTTGCGTCCCATAAAAGTGCACCAACCCTTTCTCCCCATAGATTTATTACAACGGGACTATTCATTAGAACTCTCCCTTTTTTCGCCCAAGCCTTCTCCTTGTTGGTTTATTCACTTTTTGAGGTTTTTGTTTCGTTCTTTTAGATAGTTGATCTAAAGGAGAAGGGAGAGGTGGTGTTAAAAGGGGAATTAGCCAGTCTGAAAAATCTAAAGTGCGAGTAATTCTGATTAAGGTAGACAGTTTAATATCTTTACCCGACAAAGCAGCACTGATTGTATTCCTATTCAAATCCGAGATTTTTGCTACATCTTGCTGGTCTAAATTAGATTGCTTTAATCGTGTATTTAGACTTTTTCCAATTGTTTTTAACAATGATTCTATTGGTGCTGATGGGTCTGTTTGCATAATTAATTAGGCGTAGTGCAAAAAATACGCTCCTGCGCATAGTTTAATAGGAAGTTACTTGTATGTCAAGAAGAAAGAACAAATACTATTAAACTATGCAGAATCAATTAATAAAGTAACATATGCCTATTATACTGTGCGTATTTGATTATATTTTTGTCGCCACATTATGCATAATGGCTGGATTGTCTGATGTACAGACAGCCGTTGGTCGGCTGCATATGTCCGAAGTCAGGTGGGGTGCGCGCATTATATAATCCCCCAATTGCATCTGTCCGCACTCGGGAGGGAGTGGGCGCGTGCAAGGACGTCAGCTTTTCTTATTCGCTGGAATTGCGGCTTGTGAGTATCTTCGAGGAGTCCAGTGGCGTAGTGCCCCACGCCGGGATCTGTGCGGGGGCATTCCTTTATGAATTAGAAAGCGATTACAAAACAATCAATATAATTCGCCTGGTGTCTGGATCAGTCCGATCAAGCTACCTATCTCTCGTAAAGAAGCGAAGTCTTAACCGTAAAAAAGAAAAGAAGCAACGATGGACCAGATTCCAACGCCGATTCCAATCATTCCGATTAATCCCTGTTTGGGAGCCATTTTGGCCAACAACTCTTCTGCTTTAGCCTTTGCTTCTTCGTTTTTAGATAGTACGTATTTTGAAAGCATTCCAAACCCCAGTAAAAAACCGAGAAGGATCTGCATTATATTGACTATAAGGGTAGTAGCCCAATATACTGGCCAGGTTGCCATCCAGCTCATTCCAAGAATTCCGGAAAAAATAAGACCGTAAACACCCCAGACAAAAAAGACGAGTCCTATCCAACCCTGGTAGGGAGCAATTTTCGCCAGCAGCTCTTTTGCATCCGGCTTTTTCGCCAGAATCAGCGAGGGCACAGCTATAAGACTCAGTACAATTAATGTAATTCCTGTTATCATTTTATACATTCTCCATTTGATATATTTCCATTTTTAATTCAAGATTGATGAGACCTCAATCTTGAATTAAAACACATAAGTATCTATTGTAGTGAACATAACGTCCCTGCATAGATCTTTGATTTGAACAAAACCATTCAAGCTTGCCAGAATATCAAGAAAATATATGGTTTGTTTAAAATATATTTCTTTTAGTATCGAACAAGCGTTTAATGAGGCAACAGCGGTTGATCCTCCTGATAACATTCGGAACCGTCAATGTCTATGAAATTTCCCTTTAAAGTTGTAACCAGTCTCTCTATGGATTGCACTACTATATCCGGGCTTTATAGAGGACCATATGCAGATCTTCCGCAGTTCTTAAGTTGATTCTTGTTCCATTGAGAAGCTGTGAAAGTTGATTTTCTATAACAGTTAGATTCTACACGTCGATCATGAAAAACTGAAAATCACTTTCCAGTATCGAAGTTGGATGGAGTATAGGGGATCAAAACAGGGACTATATAAACGATGTATAGCTTTGAAAAAAACGTTTTTTGCCTCGACTGTGAAAATGAGATGAGTTACACGGCCATCTATGCTTCAGGGTCAACCTATGTTCCTGGACCGGATCGCGCGAAATTTTAGGGGGCTTTTTGACGGAAACCAGGTGGAGACTGTACTCATTGATCGCAGGACCGGGTACCGCCTGTCTGAGTAGTCAGCTTGGCAGACCCGGCCTCATCGGCACTCTCACTGCTTTTATTATTACTCCTCTAAGCACCTGCACCGTGCACATCGTGAAAGTCGTAACTTGTCCCATCGGGAGCGAAATAACCCGCCGCTCTACCGAAGTATACATACACTGCATTGCTGGCATCGTTATTATCATCCACGTGAGAGGTGGAGGCCCAGTAGCCGCCGGTAGTGGTGTCATTTTCGCATGTGTCCACCGCATGCTGCCAGTTGGTGGAAGACGTGTCGTTTTGATACCACATGAGTCCCGAAGCATTGATCGTAATTGCTGGTTGTTGCGTACCGGGCATCGATAATCCACTCTCCTTTGTCCTGGTCTCCAAAGTCCCGGTCAAAGCTACTATCGATAAAGGGATCAGTGTGGATTTGTCCACATGAGGTTCGTGTTATAGTCAGTTACGATGTTGCCCGCACCATTGGTCGAATAGGAGGGGGGCCCTGTATAGTAACCATCGTATGCGTATGATGTTCCACAAGTTTGAGTTGCCCCGTTGCCATCACATCATGCGGTCCGGACCTCTTTTTCGACTAAAAGGATTCATCAAAAAATGAGGTGAATCTTCGACAGTAGTGCTGGAGAATGGATTATGAATATCCTGCCCGCTGTCATTTTTGGTATTAGCTTTTTTTCTGTTTTTCTTGTAATGGCCAGTTCCAGTCGTAGTCGGGCCCGATACTATCTCTCGGCCCTGGTGCTGACTCTTGCTGTCCCCAATGTGTTAAATGCCTTTCTGGGACCACACTGGGAATGGAGGCCCTGGCTCCGTTTCCTTATTTCTCTTCAGTTCTTTTACTATGGTCCTTTACTTTACACGTTTGTGCGATCCATTACAAACAAACACAGAGGCTGGAGTATGATCGATACGGTTCATTTTCTTATCCCTCTCCTGGTTATCCCCCTGGTTTTTACTGTTCAAACGGTTGCGGGCCCGGTGGAAGAAGAGATTCTCGCTCCTCTGTTTGTCTTCTTTCAACTGATCAGTCTCATTTCCTATAGCCTTGTGGCGTATAGCAAAATCGATGACTTTCTTCCTGATCCTCTGATTGAATCCGGATCCCGACTCAAGGTCCAGGGACACAGTCTGAAGGTAACAATTCTCATTTTTGTCATTTCCTGGGCAACCCAGGCCTTGTTGGAGTACATTCCCATACCCTCCTTTATGAGCCTGTTTATTCGAGGTCTTTTTATCCTGACATATACTGTGGCGGTTTGCTATATCGGGGTTCTGTATTTTGCTGCCAATAGAGAACCTTTGCCAGGAGAACCTCCCCTTCCTGCTTCCGACGTTTCTCCTTCTTCCGGGAATCCCGGTTTCAATAATGAGGTAACCGACGATTTTAATAAAGGAAGGGAAGGGGAGGGAAATGCGTCATCGAAGTATGTCCGCTCCGGGCTGAAAGCGGAAGATGCTGCCCGGCTCATGAAAGAAATAGAAATGATTATGGAAAGTGAGAAGCCCTACCTGGATACGGACTTCAGTCCTCAGTATTTATCTCAAAAGCTCAATGCTCCTGTGGCCTATATCAGTCAGGCCATCAACCAGGAGTGTAGCACGAATTTCTACGGGTTCGTTAACGGATATCGAGTACAAACGGTCGTAAGTGAACTGGAACAAAAGAAGAATCAGCCCATCAACCTTTTGCACCTGGCCTTGAATGCAGGGTTCAATTCTAAATCAACCTTCAATCAGGCATTCAAAAAAATGACTGGCTTCACCCCATCCGAATATAAAAAGCAGCTTCTGGCTTGATGTACGATTTCTTGTTCATAACAAATTGCGATAATATTTTCGCCAGTGCCATTAGCTATGAATAAAGAAGTGAAGCAGATGTAGATAGATTGTCCGGTGGTTTGTCCTCCCATGCCAGAGGCAAAAAGCTGTCCATTTCAGAAAAGTAGATGCCGATTTGGCTTGACTCATTTTCCCCTTTCACATACCATCGTTTAGTAACAGTCATTCGGTATGTGAAATAAGAGGAGATATGAACAAAAGAGAGAGGCAAAAAGAGGAAACAGTTTCAGACATTCTTCGAATTAGCGAGGAGTTGTTTCTTAAGGAGGGCTATGAAAATGTCTCCATTCAAAAGATAGCAACTGCCTGTGGTATGACGAAAGGGGCTCTCTACCATCACTTTGATTCCAAAGAGGCTCTTATGGAGCAGATCTGCGTGAACCACTACGAACTTCTTTATAAGGCTTCGCTTACCCATCTGGAAAACAAAGAGGCTGACTGGTTCGAGAGGTTGTCCCTGGTTCTCTCTGCTGTTCGTAGGGTCAACGAGGAGAGGCAAGCCTTTGCTCGGGAGTATTTCAAAGTAAGAAAAGCTGCGGGTGGTCAATTCGGGGAGAGACTCGCCCACTACGACAAACTCTTTTATCGTAAGGTTCTGGGCGAGCTAATCGAAGAGGCAAGGCGCGTCGGAGATGCCTCATATCCCGGGTCGGGTGAAACCATTGTCGTCTACTTCTACTCACTGGATCGGGCGATGACCGATGAACTCTCACTCCTTATGGAAACTTCAAAGAAATCTGAGTTTGAAAGCAAGGCTACAGAAAATCTGGAGATCTTTGTCCACAGCATCTCTTCGCTCCTTGGAATGGAAAAGAGGCGGATCGAAGAACTCGTTAAGATTCCAGAAACCGTGAAGTTTATGAAGCAGATGCTTTCAAAAAAGAAAAAAGAGTAAAAACATAAAAAAAGAAAAACAAAAATGGAGGATACTACCATGATAGATAGATACAAAAATACTATCGCATTTTACAGTTTTTCGGCCTTGATTCCCTGGTTGTTGTGGTCAGGTGTAGCCTACCTTTCTCATAAAGATGTGCAGAGCAGTGGGCTACTTTTTTTGCAGCAACTGTTTGCAATGGGGGGATTGGCTTCACCATTTTTCGTGGCTCTATTTTATATTTACAAAGATGAAAACCTTATTCAGGATTTCAAAAGTCGTTTTGTGAATTTTAGTAAGTTCCATTTCATTTACACAGTTTTATCAGTCGGTTTGATCTTCCTGTCTATGGTTGTTGCGCAGCTTCTCTCTTTGCTGTTGGGTCATTCTCTGGATCAGTTTCACATTTCCGGAAAGCCATCCTTCACCTCTTTTTTGTTCTCTCCCTGGTTGATATTGATTTCTGCGCCTATTCTTGAGGAGCTTGCCTGGCATTGCTACGGAACTGATACATTGCGAAGAAAATTCAATCTCTTTGTGACCTCTATGATCTTTGCAGCCTACTGGGTTGTATGGCATCTTCCGCTATCATTTGTAAAAGGCTACTACCATAGCAATGTTGTGGCAGAGGGAACCATCTACGCGCTAAACTTTGTTTTCAGTCTGTTTGTGTTTGTGATTTTAATGAACTGGCTCTACTATAAGACCAAAAGGAATATTGTAATTACAATACTCTTTCACCTCTCAGCCAACATCAGCAATGAGATCTTTGCGACGCACCCTGACAGCAAAGTGATCCAAACCGTTCTCTTGCTTGGAGTCTCACTCTATGTGCTCTTCAAAGACCGGGATATGTTCTTCCAAAAGAAGCACACGGAATAGGTCGAGAGTTTTCTCTGAGTGAATATGGGCTTTCGGATTCCAGCTATTCTGAACGCGGAGAACTCTCCTGGAACAATAAACAAAATGTCACTCACCCGGTGCCCGGCCGGGCCACCTCATAAGAAGTGACGTCCGGACCGGACCCATTGGTCTTAGAAGTATCCCAGGGCTTCCCCGAAGGAGATGTAGACGGCATTTTCTCCATCCACCGGGCCGTCCAGGTGGGTCGTGGAACTCCAGAAGAAAGGATAGTCATTGGCACCCATTTCGTTTACAATCCCGGTTACATCGAAAATCGGGTCAATGGCAGGCGAATCGGTAGCATCCAGACTCCTGGAATAATCCACAATGGTATGAAGCTCCTTCGCATCAGGCAATCGCCAGTCTGACTGCCCCGCATAACTCAGGTTTTCACAAAATGATAAGGCCTCTTTGAAATTCATGCTACCATCGGTATTTGTAAAACTGGAGACATCACTTGAAAAAATGGAGCTTCCACTGTCATATTTTGGCCACGTCAAACCGGTTGCTGTATCGCTGATGGTGTTATCACCATTGTCTGTAAATGAATTGGTTCCGTATCCGGATCCGACCGCATTTCGCACATAACGTACATAGTAGGTGGAGTTGCTCACATTCCCGGAAAAAGGATAGCATTTGATCCGACCATCCGCCACATTGAGCCCAAAAAAACACTCCTGGCCATTCATAACGGTACTTGTATAAACGCTTGTAGTGAGATACTGGGCATCGATGAAACGGGCAGGAGCAGCCGGGTATTCGAAATCAAATACAGACTGATCAATATAGGGATCCGCATCGGCAGGAACCGTTGACGAGGTAGGATCAGCAGATCCGGTTTTCCCATCGAACTGCATGAGCGAGTAAATCTCTTTGATAGTCGGAATTCGCCAGTCCGAGTAACCCCCATCGCCGGCAAGCGCAACAGCAGTTTCTTTATCGGCCCACTCTACCTTGTAATAGGATTTTGTCCACATAAGACCCGTATTGTTGTCGGTTACCACATCCCCGTTAGAATGGGTCGTGGTTGTATACGAAGCCGTCAGGGTCGCAACCGGAGAGGAGGATGTGTAGTTTCCATCCTGACCATAGTAATCTTCACCTTCAGAGGGACAGGTGATCACTCCGCTGGTTCCATCATCGTAGCAGACCGTCTGATTTGTATCAACAACAGAGTAGCTTTGTCCATCTGCAACCGTTCCCGTACTCCCCCGAACACAACGTGCATAATTATCGACCCGTCGCACATCCCCCTGGGGACCGGCCCCCCATACAGGAAAAGCATCCGCATCTCCCATCTTCGGATCACTCCTCTGGGCACCGGCACCATGAACGTCCATAAAGCTACCGGCCCTGGCCAGAAGAGGGAGTAGACCTGGAAGCATCTCTTCCATAGAGGGCTTCGTATCTTTTATGCAGGAAAATAGAGTCATCCCTGGAAGAAGTGTGAATATAAAAAGTTTTTGCAATATGATGCGAAGCTCTTTTAGAATAACAGATCGATTATTTTCAATCATAGAATCATCCTCCTGAATGCTGTTACCATACACCATTCATTAACTCTTTTAATGATTGAAGCCTACCATAACCGAAGCCTCGAATCGACCTAACCGTTGGGATGAGACCTATTTTTTGAGGTCATGGGACGGTTCCTGGTATTCAGAATAAAGGATCTCCTGGACTCCAGAATGGTCCAGTACTCCCGATAATCGGTTTTTATTTCTCACAGGGGGGCATTTTGAGACCTTTTTTTGTTATATTTTTGTCTCTGATTCTTGTTCCGGCTTCTCATAACGCCGAGGACTTTCCTGGAACAAAAATTATATTACAATTGACCAAGCATGTCGACCTAATTACCCTGCTATCTTAGCGAAGCAGTCTCTTTACAATATTTTTTAGGCGTAAGGTATATGGAAGTTCAATTTGTAGATATCAGTCAAGTTTTCGATAGCAAAGACTTTTTAGAAACCAGTATTCTAATAGATTGCTCAAAAGACTTGAGCGCTCTTGATTTCACTAAACTAACTCATGTTGAAAACTTAAAATTGCGGAACTACTCATCTGCTTATACCTTCAATTTAGATTGTACGAATTTAAAATATTTAGACTTAAGTATTTCTGATCTTGAACACTATGATGAAAAAAGGACGATGCTGGATACAATACCAAAAGAAGTATTTAGCTGCCAGAGATTAGAAGATATAAATTTAAACAACACTTTATCTGAAGTAGAGACTGATGATACAAAAGTTGAAAAAGTTATAAATAAGATTGTTGATGAGTTGAGTCAGATTAAATCCCTGAAAAAGTTACAGATGGAAAAAAGCGATATTTTAGACTTTGTCGATCTAAGCCGTCTTGAAAAACTGGAGTTTCTAAACGTTGGTGCGTCTTATAATTTGGAGTCTATTAGAGGTTTAGATCAGTTTAAATCGTTAAAGAGCTTTAATCTCACAAGTACCGGTTATATAGATGACGAAGAAGAGACGAGAACAATTCTAAAGAATTGCAGCAATATCCAGAACATGACTTTGCCGGAAGAACTTCAGCTTGTTTATGAAGAAATTAAGGCAGCCCCGTTTCTTAAAAAGATTGTTAAAAAGATCGAAAACTCCAGGGATATTGAAGCATTCCAAAAGGGAATCGATGAGCTCTATGAGGTTGTTTCTAAAAAAACAGACCCTGCAAGACCCACCCCCCTGTACTTTGTTTATAATCTTTCTTCAGATCCATATATAAAATATGGAATTCCAATTAAAGCCCTCGATAAAAAGTTTAATGAATTTAAGGAAGATTTGAGTTCCACAGATTTACTCCATCTTATTTCCTGTTCTTGTAGAAATAAAATGGACAATATACATTTAACTTTAATCTGCGCTGACGAAGTTGTTCGTCGGCAGGACCCAGAATTAGATTTAGCTTTCGTAAAATTATATCTTGAGATCATTCAAGTTGATTCTGATTTTGATCCGAATAATTATCTGGCGACTGATATTATCAGACTAGAATATTTAGAATTACTTACAATCGATGCGATCGAGTATTTATTTAAAAATTACTTACGTGTATCTCCAGAATACTGTCATGGCTCATCAGGCATTGAGCATATATTTAAGAAATCCTTGATTCGCTTTCAAGACCATAAGCCCACCATTGAAAGAATCATTAATCTGTTAAAAACATTTTTTGACCGTAATGTTGAAGATTTGCACGGAAGATATTTTGAAGAACTCTATGAGGATGTTAAAAATAACTGTTCCCCGGAAATCAGCAAGAAAGTTAAAAAAACGCTTAATCTTTAACCATAAGTATTTTTTCCTCAGTATACTGATGAACATCGTTAACGATTTATTGTGTTCTATCATTCTGTGAATGGGGAATGAAAATTTAATTTTTTACGTTTTGAACAATGAAAGAGGGCCCGGGGGTGAACTTCATTTTTCAAAACCCTTTATAAAGTGATCAGCAATATTGGAAATTAATTGATGATGCTGATTCCATGCTTGAAATACTTCATTAGCCCAACGATTTACCAATTCATCATATTCTATAGTTGATGTTGCGGATGAAATCTCTCTTGCAGTAGTTTTTCCACGATTTAATATAGGCGGTGCTATAAGAATCTCATCTGGGTTCTTCTCCTTGTATTTATTAAAAAAATTACTTAAAATAGATGTCATTTTATGATTCCATTCTATACTTCTATTCAAAATGACATGCATTCTTATTAAATGAATATGATTGTTCCATCTTCCATGTATTTCCGGATGCTGCAAGGCATGTGTATCGGCCATTAAAAAATTCGTATTGTTTCCGTTCGACATGGAATAATTAGAAAATAAAACCTTGTTGTTATAAATATCCATGCATTCAAAAATTCCACCATCGATATCAGCACCGCAAAATTGGCAATTACCTTTTGAGATCAATTCAATTCCATTTTTTTGAGCCTGTTTAATAAAATCTTGCATACTATCCTATTAATCTTTGTAAAGTTCTTTTTGAATGAGGTTTTCAATTTGCTCATGGATTTGACGATATGCATCCCACACAGAAATACACCAGTTATCAATCATTTCGTCTCTTTTATTACCTTCTGGAACTTTAATGACATCTGTTACTGTAAGACTCCCTCTTTCTTCAGGTAAATCAAATGAAGGCCATTGTAAACGATGGTTTGCCAATCTCATATGTGCTTTTTGTACTTCTTTGCCTGTATATCCTTTTTCAATATGTAGATATAGACCAATCAACGCAAAAGTGATAGTAATAGGTTTTGTGTGTTCATCAGCATTTTGTGCTGCAAAAGCATCAACTGCATGTTGATGAATAAAAGAGGGGGACTGGTGTGAAAGCGTATAGTAATTTAATTTATTATAGTCTTCTTGTGATGATTTCATAATAAATCCTTATAACATTATTTAAATATAATGACCATCCCAACGAGTCAACGGAAATATTCTGGTGAGACAATTAGCTGGGTATCCTGAATAGGTTTCTTCTTTCCGTAATTTCGATAAAAATCATCAAACGTATCTAAATTGGTTCTCAAAGTTATTCCCATTCATTTTTTATATCGCCGAAACAAGAACCCTTCCATGAAAGAGTATCCATTCTCAGGGCATTTAAGGGAATCGATTATTTGATCGCGATGCACTTAATATCCGAAGTGGGAGATTTTAGGAGGTTTGCAAGTGCCAGCGCTTTCATGAGTTTTCTGGGTCTTGTTCCCGATGGATCTATTGTCATGCGGTATCCAATCCGCGAATATCAGTCTGATCAATCGTCGCGAAAACCTTTCTCTGCCCCTTCATCCGCCCGATACGTAATGCAAAAAAAATTAAGAAAAAAGATTGTGGGGAACGCCATATCAGTTATGCGATGTCTCCACTTTTGTTCAATTGCTCGAATGGTCTTCCTGTCGAAAACAGGTTCTTCAACCGTTTTGATATTTTGTGAGAAATCTTGAATCTCTAAAATAGCTTCCAAAATATGATTAAAAATAATCTTATGATCCTCAGGCATATACTAAATCCTTGAGAATGGTTTTTGAATTCTCGGCTTTGATTGATTCGGAAGTAACAAGGTCGATTTTTCTGTTAAATATATCTTCAAGTAAAAACTTAAGTTCCATTATGGATGTCTACTTCTGACCAATCGCTTTGACACCCGCGCTTGAGAGGCTATCATTCGTTCGCCGGAGGCTTGAGGAGAATGTATACTCCAGAAGTTTTCAGCGCATCGCCTTCCTCGATTTACTTCTTTCGGGGCTCAGTATGTTTCAGGAGTTGCGTCTCCCTGTGGCTCTCTTGCCTTCTCTGTGTACGCTTCGCAATGGTCGTTACCTTCCATCACGCAATACTGGATACGGGCTGGTGGCTCGCCGCAGCCGGTCAGGATTTTCATCCGATAAGACTTACCCGGCCTGGCCGGACGCACGACAACCATTCGTTAGGCGTCGTTCACTTTTTATTCTTGTCAAGTTGTCATAATTGTGATAGTTTTATATTATGAAAACATTGTCCGTTGCGGAATTCAAGGCAAGATTATCTGAGATAATAGAAGAAGTGAAAAAAGGCGAAGAAATAGGTGTTCTTTATGGCAAAAGGCATGAAATGGTTGGGGTTTTTGTTCCTGTTTCTAAATATAATGCTAAAACGCCCCGTAAACTGGGAATCCTGTCTAAAAAGGGTAATTTTAAGGTATCAAAGGACTTTAAAATTTCAGATGAGGATCTTCCAGGATTATGAAATACCTGCTGGATACTCATACTTTACTCTGGAGCTTATTTGAACCGTCAAAACTTTCAAAAAAGGCAAGGGAAGCCATTGTCAATCTTGAAAATGTTATCTTTGTTAGTAATATAAGTTTTTTTGAGATATCATTAAAATACGGGATTGGTAAACTGGAATTGGAAAAAGTAGTCCCGGAAGAAATTCCCGATGCGGTTCAGCAGTCTGGCTTTGAATTCCTAAAAGATTCACCGGATGTTTATGCAAGCTTTTATAAGCTACCAAAGGTTTCTCATTCGGATCCCTTCGATAGAATGATAATCTGGCAGTCAATACAAGGAGGAATGACTGTAATTTCTAAAGATAATTATATCAAAGACTACAAAGAACATGGTCTGAAAATACTCTGGTAATTGTTTTAAAGGGTGGGTCTCCAGCCAAAAAAAGATCAGGATCAACTGCAAGTTTTCTATTTATATACAGAACTGGATTGTTTTGAGGGGCAATCAGACTACAAAGATGCCACAATTCAATTCCTTTATCCTGGTCTTCTTTTCTAAACTGACGTATTTTCATTTTTTAGCAAGGTTTATTCATAATATTCTATAGTACATGGCGTATAACGAATATTTTTTTCTCAAGTTGGCCGCAGGTCAATTTATCGGGCTCACTTCATGACACCCTCCCTGCGCTGGTTTTCAAGCGCTCTGTTTCTTGATTTACACATGGTCTGCAGACTCCCTGGCTGGATATGACACCTTGCCAGGTTCGCCAACTTTCCTGTCAGCCAGGGCAGGTCCGAAGTGGTTTCGCGAAGCAATCGCGGTAGAGACGGCCATTATTAACCGCCCACACACACAGATCCCGGCGTGCGGAATTACCGCACCGGGCTCCTCGAAGATACATACAAGCCGCAATTCCAGTAATCTCTTGCCTTCTCTGTTATAGCCAGCAGTGAGGTTTGCATTCGTTCTTCGTTTCTGCAGCTCTTATATAAAAGCAGCGGGAGATATGTTAAATCTCTCGGAAAGTGCTTTTATCTGCCTTGTATTCAGGACCCTTCTTCCATTAAGAACCTCAGAAACTACACCCTGGGATCCAATTTCCGGAAGATCCTTCTGTGTTAAGTGCTGCTCTTTCATAATACTGAGGATGATGGTAACCGGATCAGACTCAAAAGGCTGTCCTCACCGCGACCGTAGTGCGCATTAATCCTGTGCAAGGCATAATCCAGCAATAAAATACCTTCCACCTTTCACTGATGTTAA
>JBNKQE010000070.1:0-16869 GCA_050295715.1 Leptospirales bacterium | reverse complement strand
CACCTCAAAACCAGATAATTCCATAGAAATTACCCCGGAATTGTATTTTTTTTTACGTTATTATACTGTAAATTTGCCAACCGGTGCGTCAGATTACATATGGAAACGATGATACAGGAATTAGGTCTAACGGAAATCAAAGGTGAAAATGTTCAACCCGGACAACTATTGTTGCGCGTTCACCCGGAAAAAATTCAACAGGGACGCGTTGTGGCACTGGAAGATGGAAGTATCGTTCTTGAAAATATACTCGACCTTAAGGAACCGGGATTTCTGGCTGAAATGGCTCGTTTAAAACCGACGGACCAGGATCATCTCTATCTCTATCCAAAAACATTTGCAGACAGTGATCACTCAGAGGAAGCCCTTAAGATTGTTACGCAATGGCCTCTTTTCAAAAACTCTCCTAAATTGCAGGAGTCCATGCAGGAATTTGTTGAAAGTAGTTATTCTCCCGAACAGATTTTATTTCTAAAAAATCATGATCGCCTGAGAGAACTTTTTATACCTCTGCAGCAACGTTTTAAAATCGGAAAATTTGATCCCAATCAGGATCCAGGAGTCATGGTATTTAAGAAGTTCAAAGAGATGCTTGAAGGACTGGCGTCGGGAAAATATCTCTCTTATGTGGCATTTATTCCCAAGGAATCTGTTGCGAAGCCGCTCTTTTATTCAGCCGGTACAAAGATTCATCAGGATATGATGAAATTGCTGAACAAGGAAATCTTTGCATTTCGACCAAATTACGGCGGTCACATACGCGCCATGAATGGTATGGATGAACCGGTCCGTAAGTTTGCCGTGGATGCTGGCTCCAATGATCTTGGAATGGGTACAAAAACCAGTATAGAGACGGCCAGGCTTATAACGAAAGAGCTGAGTGAACTCTTTCCCGAGCATGAATTCGTTCCTTTTGCGGGACAGGATGCATACGGTCTTCAGCAGGGTTATTGATAAAAAATTGAACCACGCGTATCCATAAAGATTCTTTACAGGAATCCTGAACTTGATAGCGCCTTTATAACCTAATTTACATAAGCAAGCTTCCTGTAATGTCTAAACAGTGCAGGAAGCTATACAAATGAATCATCTCTCTTTCCAGAAGATAAAATCAACCGGATCTCCCTTCGCGATATCACTAACATCAGCCGGGTGAACAAGAAGTCCATCGGTTCCGGACAGATGGATAAAGTCCCCGCTTCCGTGATGGCTCTGAGGATAAAGCACAGCCTGTCCATCTTCCATTCTCAGGTAACACTGACGGTATTCTTCTCGATCGTGCTTTTTTCTTTTATCTTCAGCAATTGGAAATTGATAAATCTTTGTATCGCCAAGCCCCATCCATTCTCGAATCCAGCGGCTGACAAAGACTCTCGCAGAAACCTGCGAAGATACCGGGTTCCCGGGAAGGCCAAAGGCTGCTTGACCATTATTACTCACACCAAACCACAACGGCTTTCCTGGCTTTACTTTCACATTATGGAATATCTCGTTGTATCCGCACTTTACAAGCAGTTCGGGAACGTTGTCAGTGACTCCCATGGATACAGCTCCCGTAACAAGTATTAAATCCGAATCCTTCGAACATTTTTCGAAAACTTCGTATATAGCATCGCGGTCATCATGAACCATGATTTTATTCTGAACTTCTATACCATAAGAAGAGAGTATATCTGCAATGGCCAGACTGCTTCCCTCTCTAATGTGGTGAGGACCTGGAGTATCATCAATACCGACAATTTCATCGCCGGTGGATACAATACTTACTCGTGGTCTGGAAAATACAGATACTTTACCAGCGCCTACTGAGGATAAAACGGGAAAGGTGGTTGAATCAATGCGACTCCCGGCCTTCAATGCAATCTCTCCCGTTTGAATATCTTCACCACGAATAGAGATGTTAAATCCAGGTTCTGCATTTTTACGGGAAAAACTTACGCTTGCATCTCCATGACGTGTGCTTGTTTCCACCGTAAAAACAGCATCGAAAAATTCAGGAACGGCAGCTCCAGTCATTATCTCCAGAGCGTCCCCCTTCTGATAGATGAACTCTTCGGTAGCTCCGGCCCTTCTCTGTCCAACGATTCGGAACTGTTCCATTCCACTGTTTACGTCTTCGCTTCGAACGGCAAAGCCGTCCATCTGTGAACGATGAAAGGGAGGCAGATCTCGGTCGGCTCTTATATCCTCGGCCAGTACAAGGCCACGGGCCCGGGGATCAACTATGGAGATGATCTCAACGGGCCCGCGAACCGAGTTTCTGGCAATCAGGTCAAATGCTTCCTGTGCCGTTATCATAAGTCTCTCTTACTTCATGAAGAATTGGTCTTCTGTCGGTCGAAGCGGTCTGTTGAACCACTGAGGTCGACGAAGTCCACCGGGCCCTGGAGCCGGACGAGTCCATGACTTCCACTCTTCATAAACCTTGCGAGATTTCTGAGTATCTACTTCTACGTCACCGTAACGATCTTCCGGTTTCGCTTTTTCAACAGAAACCTTCTGGTGCCAGCAATGTGCACCTGAAATCGGATCAGGGTGAACCGCATGGGTAATATCCTGATGCACTCCGGCATCGGACCAGTAGATACGAGTTGTGTCTTTATCGTTAGACTCATAGGGTCGAACGCCATCAAGAACACGCATCTTCCACTTATTACCATCGTTGGAGACCTTAACAAGGTTTGAAGCCCACTTGTTACCCTGGTCTTTTTCCAGGAAGCGTCTCCAGCGGCCGATGTGGTGCGAGCAGGCAACAACGCCCGGTCGAATCGCTTCTGTAACCCACGCACGGTTAACAAAAAATCCAATCTCTGTATTGATTCGAATCAGATCACCGGTTTTGATGTTCATTTTATCCGCATCGGAAGTATGAATCCATACCGGGTTTTTATGAGCCAGTTCTACCAACCACTTGGCATTTCCGGAACGTGAGTGAATCAGGTTCGGTAAACGGTAGGTGGGAAGCAGACAGAACTCATTTTTGCTGCTGTCGATCTTTTCCGGGTGAATATGCGACTTGATATACACAGGAGTTGCGTATTCAGGCCACTTCCAGTCGACCATAGTCTGGCTGTAAAGTTCCTGCTTGCGGCTTGGTGTAGGGAAACCATGAACCGGCTTTCCATTTACCATTACTCCGAGCGGCTTACCATCTTTCGTAATCAGTCCGGTTTTTTGATCTACATCGGCTCCAGTTGCATCAACAGGATCCAGGTGCTTGTTATAAGTTTCACTTTTTACTTCAAAAGCACCGAATTTCTTCATGTAATCCAGAGCAGAAAGTCCATGCTCTTTCGCTTTTTCAGGAAGTCCTGGAAGGTTTTCAAACGCATACTGGTAATATTCGTCGATTGTAACCTTTTCGCCTTCGCGATACGGTGATTTGAAGTGCTTGCGGACTCCAAGAGACTCATCGGGGTCGATCTTCCAGGAAAGTTCAATCCAGAACTCATCCTCTTCCCATACTTCACCTGGATTGGCTTCGTATGTGAACTGAACCGGTTTACCGATCTTTCTCATGTATTCACGCATTACAGGCTGACGGAAACCAACCCAGGCGCCACTGTGAGTTTCATAAGAGACCCAGTCATGTCTTTCGCCCGAGTGCCCCATGGGAAGGACATAGTCTGCATAAAAAGCAGTCTCGTTCCATGTAGGAGTCAGCGCCACATGCATTCCCACTTTATCGTGGTCCTGCAGCATCTCCATCCAGGAGAATCCATCAGGATAGGTCCATACAGGGTTGAATACACGTGTAAAATATACGTCCATTGTTCCCTTTCCATCCTGCACCAGGTGAGGAAGGATGAAACTCATCTCGTAGTGGTTCAAAGGCCACTCTTCCGGGAAGTGCAACAGGTTCCAGAAACGGTGATGTGGAGGAGTATCAAAAACTTTTGGCTTAATTTTCTGCCATGCAGAAGGAGAAGTTCCCCCTTCCGTTCCCACAGCTCCCATCAGAACACTCAGAAAGTGCAGTGCACGAGCTGACGCCCATCCACCCAGGTTACCCATGGTAGCACTTCGCCAGGTATGACATGCGAAACGAGTTCCTGCACGTCCGATTTCCATGGCCACATCGATGATCATCTGCGCGTCCATGCCGGCTTCTTTAGCAGCAAATTCGGGAGTAAAATCTTTATACTCTTCGATCATTCCCTGGATGAATTCTTCGAAAGAAGCGTTTGGCTTATTGTGCTTCTTCTCCATGTATTCTTGCCAGTTCACCCAGTCATGAAGATACTCTTTGTTGTAGAGTCCTTTTTCCAGAATGATTTTCGCCATGGCCAGAAATACGGCTGCTTCGGATCCCGGATATGTGGGCATCCAGTAGTCAGCCATGGAAGCTGTATTTGAGAGACGTGGATCCATAACTGCGATCTTGGTCCCTTTCATTTTAGCTTCGATAATTCTCTGGGCATGAGGGTTAAAATAGTGACCTGATTCCAGGTGAGCACTCATCAGCAGAATAAAGGCTGCATTTGTATGGTCCGGAGACGGTCTGTCATAAAAGTGCCAGATAGCATAACCGAAACGAGCGCCGGCGGAACAGATGTTTGTATGACTGTTATGTCCGTCAACACCCCAGGCATTGAGAACACGCTCAATATAACCTTCGTGTCCGGGACGTCCCACGTGATAAACAACATTGTTTCTTCGGTCCGCTTTCAATGACTCACGAATCTTACCGGCGATATCTTCGAGAGCTGATTCCCAGCTTACTTTTTCCCATTCGCCGGAACCACGAGGTCCTTTGCGCTTCATAGGATACAAGATTCTTTCAGGGTCAGTGATCTGATTGATAGTCGCAGGCCCTTTGGCACAGTTACGTCCCCGGCTTCCAGGGTGATATGGATTACCCTCGAACTTTCGGATTGTATTGGTCTTCTTATCAATATAAGCTACCAGTCCACATCCTGATTCGCAGTTAAAACATATTGTAGGAATCAGTGAGTATTCCTTCTTGTCTTTGCGCGGCCATGATTTTGATTCGTATTCGACCCAGTGATCCCATTTGTCAGGTGATGGATATCGTTCCAGCGTTCCGTTGACATTTGTAGGCTCAGCTGACTCCCCCATATTGGAGTGAAGGTCAGGTATGAGCTTCATGGACTCGGCCATTTTTTCTATAAACGAGGGCTTATAATGAGGTCCCTTCTTCTTTGTTTTCATAATGACTCCTTTTTTATTCAGCATTTCTGCCTGGTGTAAATGGAATGAGTGTCCCCGTTAAACGGGGACGGCCCATTAGCTCAGTGGAATTAACTGAGGAGCTTTTACCCAGATTTTTTCCGTTACGTAGATTCCGATCATAACCAGAACCCCGGCAACACCTAAGGCAATACCGGAACCGGTAAAGGCAAGTGCCAGAGGAATCAGGTTACCGATAAGAACCGATACACCATAAAAAAGCGAAGAGAATTCTCCGTTATAAATCATCTTTGCAGTTAGTTTTGCATCTGCCGTTGGATGCGGCATGGAAAGCTCGGCCAGAAGGATTAACAGGTTCATGCCAATGGCACCAACAAGAATCATCTGAACCAGACTATCCCAGGCAACATTCAGTGGAGATACCAGGCCATAGATGGCAAAAAATCCCGCCCCGGCCATAGCTGAATGAACCAGCATATGCAATGGAAGAACCGGACTCTGCCAGAAATCACGCCCTTTCGCCTGAGCAAGAAGGAACGCTGTATAACCCGCCAGAGGAACAGCGAAAATCATCCCGCCCCACAGACCGATTGTCTGCAGAATCTCCATATCAAACAGAACCCCTGCCAGTAAAACAGCAGCAAGTCCACCGAAAAGCGATAGAAAGTTTCCACCTTTGACCAGCCAGGAACTTGCCTGCGGACGAAGAATCACATAGTGGAAACGGTCAGGACGGTCCAGATCCTTGATAAGGAAAACTGCTGTCAAAACCAGAAATGCCAGTGAACCGATAGATCCGACCATAGCAAGCCCGGAAGATACGGGAGCCAGACCAAATAGAGCGGCCATTGCCATTACGAAGAAAGCACCGGCTGAAATGGACTTGGACCATAGATAAGCAGGAAGTTCCCATCCCCACATGATACCTTTCTGAGGTGCATCATGGGTACGGCGAACATTCTCCTTAACCACACTCCAGGCCTTTTTCGTGTAGGTTTCAACATCTCCGCCGGTAGGAATCGTAACACCGTAATCTTCCGGTGATTCCTTCTCATAGGGAGCGGCTGCTGACGTATCGTCACCTACAGGCCCATTCATACGCTTTTTCGCATATTTCGCATAGTGTCCAACACCTGCCGCCTGGTGAGTCTGCACCATTTGATTGGTAGGTGGAGCCGCAAGCGGATTCAATGAAGCTGCATCGCCATCTATATAATAGAGTTTTGGAACAGTTCCCTTCTCTACTTTTCTAGCCTGTACCTGCTGACGCGATAGAAGCTTTGTGATTTCGCTGTTCGGATCATCCAGGTCGCCCTGAATAATCGCCTGCTCGGGACATACGTTTACACAAGCAGGACGAAGTCCCATATCAACTCTGTGTGCACAGAAGTTACACTTGGCAGCAGTGTCAGTATCAGGATCAATATAAATGGAGTTGTAAGGACATGCCTGAGTACAGGACTTACAGCCAATACACCTTTCACGGTTAAAGTCGACAATACCGTCTTCTCTGATAAACAGAGCGCCGACAGGACATATCTCCACGCAAGGAGCGTCTTCACAATGATTGCAACGCATTACCGAAAATACCCGGCGGGTATTCGGGAATTCGCCCTTTTCAATATATTTTACCCAGGTGCGATTTACACCAATAGGTACGTCATGTTCGGATTTACAGGCCACTGTACATGCATGGCAACCGATACATTTTCTGTTATCTATTACGAAACCGTAATTCACAACACTCTCCTCTCTCTCGTGATTTCCCAACCGCCGGCTATTCGAAAAATAACGCCGACTGAAAACTTACAGACGACCATCCGAAATCCGGGTATAAATAATAACAAACTGCTACCTGCTGGATATTTCTCCTGTCAGGTACCTTTTACTCGTTCCCTGTAACGACCTCGATACAAAAGCCTGGGTCGTTCGGGATTATTCTCAAAAGCACTGCGATCATGCAGCACATTGTTAGAGATAAGTCCCATTCCCTCATCCAGTTTTGCTCGAAAAACCAGCGGGTCATTTGAAAGAATATCTCTTAAGTATTCTTCCGCTTCGATAACAACCGGATCATCTTTCCAGCGAATGTTGCGCTTCCTCTGAGTATAACGCATACCCGGATTCCCGTCGCTATACGGATATAATACCGGGACGCTGATCTCGGGTCGAATCAGCTTCTCACCATCTCTGTGTTCCGGAATCGTCATTGCATCTGATTGACTCAGAGCCTTTATATAATCCGGATTCTCATCACGAAGTCTGATATACGCGATTTCAATATCCATCAGGGCATTTTCGCCGCCCTTCTGTGCCTGTCTGACACAGTGGAGCAGTAATCCGCGAATCTCATGCTCCGGGCTATTATAATAGCCGTCTGTGTGCCAGTGAATGGGACGATCTGTATACGGAATAAAATCCCCACGGTTTTCGCCATTCCTGACTTCCAGAGCCGTTAATCCATCATCATCGGAAAATAGATTATTATCCAGTGAAAAAAGACCAAAGGTTTCACCGAGTTTACGAATATCCTCTCTGGTTACGGATTCAGGGGTTTCCATTGTTTTATAAATGGCCATACCCGTTTTTGCAACCAGGCGAGTAATTCGTTCCTGTTCGGATTCCGATATTCTGGCTGGATGATTGACCTCAACAATTAACTGACCGGGCTCTTCCGGATAATTCTCCAGTTTTTGCCTGCGCCATTCAATATAGGTCAATTCATCGGACAGATCGAAGGGCCCCTCCCAGCTTTTTCCAAAAGGATACCCTTCGAGCAACATTCTACTCTCCTGCATCAAGCAGCAGATTTTCCCTGTGCTTTGCGAATCGCTTCGAATACAGGTCCCCATGTTGGAGAGATCTCTCGAATTGGGAATTCGCAAAACTGTGCATAATATACGGCATCTTCCGCACCTTTAAGATCGCCTTTTTTAGCGTCTTCCAGGGCTCTTCCACCCCAGATCAGTGCATCTTCAGCAGCATTTTTTACACGATTCCAGTAAGCAATCGCCTCAAGACGATACACTTCTGTTTGCGGAAGCTTTTCAGCAGCTTCCAGGCTATTTGCTTCAATCTGACGATGACCGAACGTGACTTTCCAGCCCTTTTTGGTCCACTCGCGAGTTTCTGCAGAAGCCTCTTCTATCATTCTAACAATATCACTCATTGACGTTTCCTCCTGCTCTATATTTACAACCCGAAAGCTGTAAATCTATTAAAAGACCCGACCGTATTTACGGCCGGGCTTTTTGTTTGGAGAAGGCTGGATCACTGATCCTCGCCCATTCCCATGTGAATGTAACCTGTAGGACATGACTCTGCACAGATATGACAACCGACGCATCGAGTGTAGTCTGTGAACATCACTTCCCCAATAGGATTCTTCTTATACATGGAAATCGCTTCCTGTGGACAGAACAGCATACACTGCTTGCATTCGAAACACAGGCCGCAGCTCATGCATCGTTCCGCTTCTGTGATCACATCCGGATCTTCCAGCTTGTTAAGAACTTCGTTGAAGTCGCCTTCCACTTTAGCCGGGTATACATGCTGACGCTGTTTACGTTCAACAGGTACGAAATACTCGGACTTCAAATGTTCGAATTTGGCAATATCCGGACGATCTTTTCCAGCAGGTGAAAGTCCGCTCACAAAACGGTCAATAGCTTCCGCTGCGTGACGACCCTGACCAACTGCAGTGGTAATAAGATCAATCTTGATAATATCTCCACCGGCAAAAACGTCAGTTGTTCCTTTCACCTGAAAGTTGTGGTCAACTTTAAGCTGACCGCGATCATTTTCCAGATTGTCCATTCCAGCAATATCAGTCATCTGACCGATAGAAGCAACGACCATATCGCATTCGATAACAAATTCAGATCCTGCGATCTCTTTGTATCGAAAGAAAGGAACTGGATGATTCCATCCATCTTCGCCCTTCTCTTTCTTGGCCATTTTAACCACTTTCAGACCGGTAACTTTATCGCCGTCTTTGATGACTTCTTTTGTTCCGATCTGATACTGGAAATCGGTTCCCTCTTTTTCTGCATCGACAATTTCCTGCTCGAGACAGGCCATTTCTTCGCGAGGTACACCGGAAAGAATAGTCGCTTTCGATCCCAGACGTCTGGAAAGTCGGGCCACATCCATAGCAGTGTTACCGTCACCGATAACCACTACGTTTTTACCAACGTGAGTTCCTGAACCTTCCACTTCGTAGTGCATCAGCACGTCGATAGCATTGGTTGCGTCTTTAGCATCGTATCCAGGAATAGGAAGGTCTCGGCCCTTCTGGGCGCCCAATCCGAGAAAAACCGCATCGTGGTTTTTACGCAGATCGTCGAGAGTTACATCCTTTCCAATACGTGTTCCGTATTTCACTTCAACGCCAAGATCAAGAATTCTCTGGATCTCTTTGTCGAGGATACCACGATCAACACGATAGCCCATAATTCCGTAGCGAACCATTCCGCCCGGCTTTTTCTGAGCTTCATAAATTGTTACTTTGTGTCCTTTCTTGCGAAGCTGATAAGCCGCAGAAAGGCCAGCAGGACCTGCTCCAACAATAGCAATATGCTTGCCAGTATCATGACCTGGTTTTCCCAGTTTCAGCCCTTTGCTAATACCATAATCGCCAATAGAGTGTTCGATAGAGTTGATACCAACTGTCTCGTCAACAAACTGACGGTTACACTTAGTCTGGCAAACGGCCGGACAAACTCGTCCCATCACCGATGGGAACGGGTTTTTTTCAGTCAGACGGAAGAATGCTTCCGCCCACTTGTCTTCGATAGGCTTCCCTTCACGGTCATATTTTTCAATACCGCGAAGTAGATTGTTGTAACCGCGAATGTCTTCCCCGGCAGGGCAAGCATTCTGACACGGTGGAACGCGCGTCAGATAAGTAGGGCATTTATGACTCCACTCACCATATGCAACGATCTTTTCAAGTCCCGTCTCAACCTTGTATTCCTCGAATTTGTAATTCAATGCAAAATCAAGGACTTCATTTGAAAAATTAGCCATTTAATTCCCTCCCCTGAAATTAGAAGCGAACATGGGCCGACTGGTTGAAGGATACTCGTGCGTGACGATAGTTGTCGATCATCCACTTGTCGAACTGCAGTCCGGTTACTTCGAAAAACTTCTTCCAGCCGATTCGCTCAGCCCACTCACCAACACGCTCCCAGGGCTCTGCCCCTTCCTTGTAAGCGTGGAGAATCTGCTTAACGATTTTGCCAACTTCGGGCCAGCGAGGAGGATTCTGAGGTAGACCATGAGCAACAAGTTTCATGTTACTTGGTCGAGTTCTTGCGTTGGAGTTTTTACCACCGATCCAGATTGCCAGTTTCGAGTAATCCGGGTGGTTGATTTCCATTGCAGGACATGCTCCGAAACATGCTCCACAGCAAATACATTTCTCTTCAACAACCATCAGTGAAGGACGTCCGTTTACAACTGTAGGACGAATAGCTGCTACCGGGCAACGAGCTACAGCTTTAGGAAGTTCACAGATTTTAGATAGAATCTCGTGGTTGATACGAGGAGGTCTTGTATGTTGAACAATTACAGCAATATCAGCCTGTCCACCGCAGTTAATTTCGCAGCAAGAAGTAGAAAGCTTAACACGGTTAGGCATCTCTTCTCTACGGAATTCGGTAATCAGCTCATCCATCATTGACTTCACAACACCGGAAGCATCCGTTGCAGGAATATCACAGTGCAGCCATCCCTGAGTGTGAGCAATAGAAGTGATAGAGTTTCCTGTTCCACCGACAGGGTACCCCTTCTCTTCCAGAGCTTTGATCAGAGGCTCAACATTTTCTTGTTTTTCGGTCATCAATTCCACGTTGTTACGAATTGTAAAACGCAGGTGCCCATCAGCATACTGATCAGCGATATCACACAGTTCACGTACGTGATCCACAGTTACCTGACGGGATGTACCGGCACGAACAGTGTATACTTTATCTCCCGATTGAGCTACGTGCATCAGCACTCCCGGACGGGGGCGCTCATGGTATTCCCATTTGCCATAATTCCGCTTTAGAGCGGGGTGAAGCATGGGTTCGTAGTCGTAAGGTCCCGACTCAATTGTCTGCCAGGTTCTTTCAGCCATGTTTCTCTCCAGATTAATAAGAGTTTCTTAAAATATCAGTTTTTTTCCGACCCCACGGGGTCCGCACTCAGTGCGGACCTGACGACAGGTTTTCGGATAGTTACAATCAATACTCAGCCTTGAAATAAGGGTTATCTCGAGGATGCATGACCATATCGACAGATGGCTCAATACCAACTGCGTTCAGGAATTGCTGCATACCAAGACGTTCGATACATTCACCCATACGCTCATGATCCAGTGCAGCCTCTGCCCACCAGTCAATAATACGATCGATCAATTCCATGTATTTTTCGATGTCATCATCTGTATCCAGCTTGATGAAAGGAACGATCATAGATCCGATCATGTTACCAACTTTCAGGTGACCTTTTCCGCCAACCATCAGTGAAGCGCCTTTTTCCTGACCAACGTGAAGAGCTTTTGTCATTACGTTGAGACAGTGCATACAACGGACACAGTTAGAGTTATCAATTTTGATTTCGCTGTCTGTTGCAGTCATGCACTTAGTAGGGCAACGCTCAGTAACATCTTTTTTGATGCGATCGAGTCCCCACTCTTTTACATAGTTCTTATACTGCTCCTGGTCTACACGAATAGCATCACGCCATGTACCGATCAGTGCAATATCAGATCGCTGAATCGAGTTATTACAATCGTTTCCACATGCGGAGAACTTGAACTTCACTTTGTAAGGAAGTGCAGGTCTGTGCAGGTCATCGGTGTATTTCTTCAGCACTTTGTAGTGCATCTTGTGCGAATCGTAACACGCCATTTCGCAACGAGCCATACCAACACATGAGTTACCTGTTCTTACACAGGCTCCGGCACCACCGAGGTCCCAGCCTTTCTCATTGATTTTATCGAAAAATTCCTGGACTTTATCAGCAGTAATACCCTGCATCTGCAGGTTACCGGTCTGTCCGTGCATGGAAATAATTCCTGATCCGTACTGCTCCCACAGATCAATCAATTCACGCAGTTCTTTTGTACGATAGTGAAATCCTGGAGGTGGCTGGATTCTTACTGTATGGAATTCTGCAGCTTCGGGTATCTTATCAGCAACCATTGAAAAACGGCTGATAATACCGGCTCCGTAACCGGTTACACCGACTACTCCACCTTTCCAGTATCCCATTTTTGTTTTGTAGGAGTATTCCAGCTGATCCATAACCCCTCTTAACATGGGGTTTTTGGTACGCTCGGCCAGCTTCTTAAAGCCACTTATAAAGCTGGGCCATTCTCCTTTTTCCAGATCATCAAGAATAGGGGTATCGTTAAGAAACTTCCCCCCGTTATTCTGTTCTGCCATAGCTTACACTCTCCTGTCGTCAGGTTTAGCCATTAGAAATTCAGGGATTCTCATCTACCGCAACCTGCCGGATTTTATCCAGATTTTGTTTATATTGTAATGCAAGTCATCTCCAAGAAACCCCTGTGGTTATCAAAAAGACAAAAAGCTCCAGGTTGCAGTGAATGGTGTATGAAGTTCACGTTGGCGATTATATTTTTCAAGTTTTTTTTCCAGTTTATCGCTGTGATTTGAATTTTTTAGCACATATAAAGGTTAGCAGGCTACCTTTTAATCCTTCGCTACGCGAAGAGTGAAAAAATGCAAAAAAAACGGATAAATCAGGCATATTTCTCACAAATCATAAACCAGTAACCGAGTATACATTGCTTGAATGATGCAACTTATCATACCCTTCGCCATTACATAGCCGGCTATACTATGGCGAAGAGAAAATATACAAAATCTACGCTGCAGATCCACTGCAAACCGGCGCGAAATAGCGACGATAATTGAGATTGATTCGCAACTTGTCATCCGACAGGTTGAATCTCCAATCCAATCCCGGCTGTTTTTACTTTTACGGCTCCTCAGAGACCTGAACCACAGACAGGACAGTCGACCTTGATGCTCGTCTGCATCTTTCTGAAATCCATTGTACCCAGATCAAAAAAGAGCATCTCATTTCCAAGATGTCTGCCATACCCGGTCAGAATCTTTACAGATTCGACGGCAGCCATACAGCCGAGAGCACCGGAATGCGCCCCCAGAACATGAAAACCAAAAGGGTCCCACTCCTGATTATCAGGATACAAACAATGCAGGCAGGCAGTTTTACCAGGGATGATATTAAACAGATAGGCTTCCATGGAGTTCATGGCAGCTTCAACCATCGGGACCCCTCTCTCCACAATAGCCTTATTAATGGCCCGGCGCTCGGGGAAATTATGACGGCAATCGACTACAAGATCAACACCATCCAGACGCTTATTGAATGACTCTTCGGTGATTGCCTCATCATATATATCAATTTTTAAATGCGGATTAAACTTTTGAAGCGTCTCTTTCCCTTTAACAACTCTGGACTTCCCAACCCAGTCATCGGTCATCAAAATCTGTCGGTTCAGATTGGATATAGAGAGCGGCCCCTCATGCACAAGAACAAGTTTCCCTACTCCGGCAGCGGCCAGATAAAATGCCGTTGTACCACCGAGGCCGCCTATACCGGCCACAAGTACCGTAGAAGATTTTAGCTTTTCCTGAGATTCTTTACCAAATCCCGGAAGAGACATTTGACGCTTATAACGTTCCAGTTCACGCTCACTCAGCATATCATCCCCCTGCAATAACGTAACTATCTATGCACCACGCAATTGCTATATGGAGTATGCAAGCTTTTTATAACTGTAGAGTTTTCAAGCTTCTAAAGATTGATCTCGCACAGGGAGTTACTATCATATAATAATTGGTAACGCAAAAGTTCAACAGACAGTATAATACATAGAAATACTTTTAAGAAATGCTGCCATAAACATGCCGATTTTAGTGGAAATACCTGGAACTGCCCGGACAATCAAGAAACAGCGCAAATGAGAAGAAACGCAAAAATCTGTCAGATCACACAGCATACAGTGTAAAAAAGAAGGGTAACCCAGGCTGCCTGAATCGGTAACCCGGACTCCTGTTCACATAGACATTGAGGTGAAGAATATGCAGGCGCCTCTGGCGCCGCAAAAGAAATGAGGCAGGCTCCGGACCTTTTCAGGCAACCAGAACCTGCCACACCACCACGAAAAGTGGTGGATCAGCATCTCATTCGATTACTGCTTCAACATTGACTGGTTTTTTCCCATCATCTTCATGTTAGCAGAAACGAACGGAGATCCGATCGGCTTACCGCGAAGGATTTTATTCCAGTACATATCGCGGAACATCATTTTACCCATGTGATTCATTTTAGTATCACCGAGCAGTGTGAAAGGTCCGACAACAGGCAGTGGAAATTTCCCTGGCAGTGGCTCAATTTTGTAATTGAAGTCGATCAGGTACGCCTTTTTGAAGCCTGACTCGATAAAGCAGTTTGAGTGTCCATCGAATCTTTCAGTGGCTTCTTTACCCATGATTTCATGGTAAAGGTTTTCTGTAACGATTTCCGCCATAAAGTGAGCAACAGAACCTGCTTTAGAAGTAGGAACGTTTGCTACGTCACCCAGTGCGTAAATCCCTTCAGCTTTTTTAGCCTTCAGCGTTTCCTGGTCAACAATTACAAAACCGGCTCCAGTTCCAAGACCCGAGTCATCAACAACTTCGGCTCCCTGGTTTGGTGGGATAGCTGCCAGCAGATCGAAGTTCACTTCCTGGCCATCATGAGCTTTCATAACACCTGTGGAGTGATCAACGCTTGCTACATTAAAGTTTGGAACAACCTTAATGTTCTTCTCTTCCATGGCCTTTGTAAATACAGAGGTTGCAATTGGCTTGGTGAAAGCTCCAGCCAGCGGAGTGGTCAGAACAATCTCTACCTTATTGCGGATACCTTTCAGATGGAAATAGTAATCAGCAAGGTAAACAAACTCAATAGGAGCTACAGGACACTTGAAAGGGATTTCAGCGATGTTAAGAACAAGGCGTCCACCTTCAAATTTATCCATAGCCTTCTGCATTTCCATAGCACCAGGAAGGTTGTAGAATGTGAATACATTCTTACCCATTGACTCAGCCATTCCGTCCACGTCTTCAGGATGGATATCACAACCAAGTGTAATAACCAGGAAGTCGTAATCGTAATTGCCAGTCGAAGTCTCAACCTTCTTGTTAGCATGGTCGATCAGTTTAATGTCAGCGTTTACAAAATTCACTCCAGATGGAATGAATTCTTTCTTCGTCTTTCGAACTGCTTCAGGACCAGTATACCCGTAAAGACCAAAGGGTAAAAACAGTAGACCCGGCTGATAGATATGATCCAGTCCCTTATCAATAATAGTGATGGACCACTCGTTCATGTTCAGCTTACGGGACATTGAGTTGGCCATTACAGTACCGGCCGTACCGGCTCCCAGAATCACCAGTTTCTTCATTCGTCACCTCGTCATGCAAATTGTTGGCACCGAAGGATCTCACCCCTCCGGATTTAACGGCTTAGAGCACTTTCTTTTATCTATGAGAAGCCGGAAATTACCACATTTTTTTTTATTGTCAATATTTAATAGGGGGATCAAATATTTTTTTCGAACTTATCCACAATTAAAAACCGTGAGTTCATGGAAATTCCGGCCAGCTTATAAATATATTGCCTGTAGTTCTAATTTTGATTGCCTTTGTAACAATTGATACAATCAAAATCTCCCGCTGGAATTATCAGGCAAGCTATCAGCTCATCTCTGTGTTTGTATTAGAGAACAGGAAGGTACGCAAGCAGTTTTTCCTACTTTTAAAGAGTCTGATGAAAAACTGCAATATTCATTATTGGTTTTGTTAGCACCCTTACTTGATTACTAAACAACGACTCTCTTTTTACCGGATAGTGATTTAACTCAGAATATATGTATATCAGCAGCGTGGCAATGGAGATCTATCATCGGCAGGGTCTAATACAGTGATCTTATTTATGGCAGAAATTACCGGGAATTTGCTCCGTTTTGCACATAATTTGTACAAAGCCTATAAAATACGCAGGCAGAAGGCGGCCCCGTAACCGACACCATGCAGGATACAGGGCTGCTCCGATTAAAGGCAGACAAATCCAGGTGGCGGTTTATGAAGACCTGCAATTTTACAGGCCAGACGGATCGGTGTCTTAGGAAATAATTCAAAAAGATAACGGTCTTTTGCCTTTTCAGTAAAACCGGCACGACGAAGTGCATTTACAACAACTCTGATATTGGGCAAAAACTCATTCTCATGATAGTAATTCCGAATGAAATCAATCACCCACCAGTGATCCTCTGTAAGCTTCAGCTTATATTTCGATGCAATATGATCTGCAAGCTCACGATCCCATTCGTCTTCAGCTAACATGTAACCATCTTCATCAATAGCGATTTTTTTTGCTTTGTACTCAATGTAATCAGCCACAGGCATACTCCACCTCTCCGTATCTATTTTTTATAATATTGCAATATTACAATATCTCAATATTGCACGTGTGAATCTAACAGTACGATTATCAACTTCATTGAGCCCTATATTTCATTAAAGATTGCGTAACCGGAGTTTAATCTTATCTCTATGACAGTAACTCATTCATGGGTTTATATTCGATCTTCCCTGAGTTGCAACAAAAAAATCATTCGGATACAAATCATCT
>JBNKQE010000069.1:0-16931 GCA_050295715.1 Leptospirales bacterium | reverse complement strand
ACAGGCCTGGCGATTTAGCCTCTTCTTCAACGGTATTCTCTGCTTCATTAAAAATTAAGAATTGTTCTTTTGCAATTGAATCGAAGTTTTGCCGTTCCGATCTTCTTCCAAAAATAATTTTTATATATTTTTGATTCTCATCTTTGAGATCCTTGATCTCAGCTTCTTTCCGCGCAATTGTTGTTCGTAAAGATTCATTTTCTTTCAGAAGATCGGCGATATCCACAACGGTATTGATTATATACTATTGAAAATATCTGTACACATTTTTTATCCTGTTCGAGAATATTTGAGTCTTTTATGTTCTTTTCGCGCATCGATTCCACTGAGAAGCCAGAGAATCTTCTGTTCGCTCATCTCCTGTAGGTCGGTTTGCGTATTCGGCCAGGGGAATCTGTCCTTTTCAAGCTTTTTAGTCCAGAGAGCGAATCCATTCAGGTTCCAGTAAAGAATCTTCAGGATATTTTTTTGACGGTTGCTGAGCAACAGGAATTTGAACGAATTCAGATTGTTTCTTCGAGATCCTGTTGTTTGACTCTCGTAGTTTTCGAACCTGATAATTCAGGGCGTGATAATTTATCCCGTGAGCTTCTGCAAATTTCTTTACGCTGAGTCCGCTTGCTTTGAATTCTTCATGGATCTGTTTCCAGTCCTGGGTCTTTGTTTTTTCCATTCTTCGAATATATCAGACCAGGCGGCTTTTGGGAAGATGTCCGTCCTTAGACGCTTACGGTGATTGGTTTACGCTCCGCACCTGGACGATGGGCAAGATCCAAACCGGAGGCCTTCATTCGATCAAGCTCACGAATACTCTATAATATGGTTGTGCACGACATTCCTGTGGCTTCCGCCACCCATATAATACCACCTCGTCCAATACTACGAGCCTCGCTTGCTACCCATAACCGCCGTGTGCGCTCATTGAAGAGTGGGGGGCAGATCTTCAAATTTTCTTCTTATTATTTCTACGATGTCCATAAGAAACTGTATAAATCAAAATTTCTATTTCTGTTTAACTTCTGTGGTTTATTTTTGCTCAGCAGCGTGTTGGGTTACGATGAAACAAATATTACAAGCTTTCCTTTATTGAATAACTTGCAGAGAAAGTTCCACTCTCTTCAGTCTCACATTTTAGTTTTATTTTATATAATTCTCTTTTACGGTTCTATCCCACCTATATGCGGAGTCAGATTTAGAGTAAAAAAGTGAATCTCGTATCGCAGTGAATGGTGTGCTGCTGTTTATCTTTTTGTAGCAGTCTTCTGGAATTGATTCTGAATCAATAGTCGTTCCCATTTTTTCATTTCAAACGAAATAGTGACCGTTGTATGGACGGTATTCAGCGCGAATAATATATTCTTCATTCCGGGGAATTAAGATAGCTCTCTCCCATTTTTCTGTAGAAACTGAAAAATAGCAAAAGAAGGTCAGAATAAATAGAGTTATATAGTAATGTTTATTCATTGCTCCAATCAACCGCCTCAAAATCCACTGTCTAACTGGTATTATCCACTTTAAGAAATTTTACTTTTAAGCCTTGCCCTTTCTTTATTTTTTCATACGATCGAAAGCGTACCCATTGCCCCTGCAAAAATGAGGGGGGATGAGGACGAACATATACCTGCATAATTTTAGGATTTTCGTCCAGATCTTTTTGTGCCAGGGTTCGCTCGGGTTCTTTGGATTCAATAACTGTTTGCGGACACTCCGTGGATGAAATATCCCTGAATTTTTCATGAAAAAAAGTGAGTCGAATAATCATTATTCCTAAAATAATACTAACAATCCAGCCGCTTCCAAAAATAAACATGCGCATACGAATCAGCACTCGATTCGGGATTAGAATGTTCCTGCGCAGTAAGAATACTGAAGGCCACAATCTGCACCACCGATTACGGAACACAGTAAAAATAACCTTTCACAATCTTCTACACGTTTTTCCTCTTCCTCCGCCTGATTGTCTATATGACAGGAGGCAAAAAGGAGAATTAAGGCCAATAACATAAATTTAATTGATTTCTTCATTGTTTTCTCCTAAGCTATTTATTGTCCTATTAAATTTGGCAATTTCCTATCCAAATGCACAGCATAATTAATATCAAAGTATTGTCATCAACAGCTGGTAATTCTGGAGGTTCGTCCGTCCACATTGCTGGTTGTCCAGTTGCAAATGAAGTAATTGAACATTACTTCCCCTGTTACATCCGTAAGAAGGCGTGTTGTTATTACTGCTTGTGATAGCATAACTAAATCATTGAATATATCTAAATTAGGATGAGTAAAGCAACCGGCACCAGGGAGGCAGAGTGTATCATCATCCATCCTAATAAATGTTTGATCATGCAAGGATTCACCAACTGGAGTTAAAATGTTTTTCCATTTCACTTAATACTGGAATATACCGATCACCAAATAGATTTATATTGGTAACGGCTCCTGTTAGTGGTAGTTGACTCTGAATTATGACATGCGAATTCTGGGCCTGATGGTAAGAGACAACCCGGTTTAAGTTATTCAATACATTGTTGTGTCGAAAGGGAATTAACCAGGGGATCGCCTGCAAAACATTCTTATAGGCCACATAATCATTGCCACCGATAAGTAGTATACTGACACGGTTTTCAAGTTGAACATGATTATCCATTCCGGGTAATGGTTCAGGATAAAATTTTCAATATTCCGGTTTCCTTGCATTTTAGTTCGTTAAACAATCGACAGGTCACAAGTTAAAAGCAAGCATTATTTTGAACATTTCAGATATTGAATCGAAAGCGCATATCGAATTTTTATTATCTTTTAATTTGATCACTGTATTTTTTTCTGCAAAAGAGAACATGATAGTTGTTAGCGATTCACTTATGTTCATTATCCATAAAATATTTAATTTAGATTATAAATGACCGATATGCGGAGGACCCGGGGTTTCAAAAAAGCATTGGTCTCCCTCCGGTACTCAATTCGAAGGAATTCCGGTGGGAGATCAATGCTCAGGAGTGATCTACAGTTCGTCTCTCTCTCTCGAGTATTTCGATTTTAATGAAGTTCTGTTTAGCGGATTTGGTCCCGGTCCAGGGATGAACTGATTGAATTAGTGTCAGTGCAGAGACTCGATCTATTTGATGCCCTTCTAAATGCAGGTCTTGCCCATAAAGAGATTAAATATAAAAATGGATTGTATTCATTGAGAGGAAAAAGATCGAAAATGCTTTCAGATGAAAAAGGGGATAAATTTGCAGCATGGATACAGGCCCATGCAGACTATTATACTTTTGCTTACAATACTATACCTGAAAGACTACACGGTGCTCCGGATGGAAATTATCTCATGGATCACGGAGAGATCATTGCCCGGGCCTCTAAAATACTTGATTCTTTCATGAATATTTTGTTGAGTCAGCGATTCCAAAGGATGGAGAATTAAGAATTCTTGAAACAAGATGCGGATCAGGTATTTAGCTGAAAAGGCATATGAAATTAATAAATCAATTATTGGAACTGCCATTGACTATGATAAAGAAGTTGTTCAGCAGGCAAAAATAATTTAAGAAAATGGGGGATTGATAATTTTGAAGTACTCCAGAAAGACATTTTTGAACTTGATGAAGATTTTATTAAATCCTTTGATAGGGTGACAATGTAAAATCTTCTTTATTATTTTCCGGTTGAAAAGCGTCTTAAATTTTTAGAAAGGGTTTATTCTTGTTTAAAAAAAGGTGGTTCTCTCAAACTTGTTTCAACTGAGCAGGGGCAAAAGCCTGCAATTGGATCAGCCAACCTGGATATAGAAAACAGGTCAAGTAAGGGATGATATAAGGTTCCAGAACATGGTGCAATAGAAACCTTATTAAAAAGCATGCTTTCACATTATACTAAGGGATACTCTCTCTCCTGGAGAGACTCTATACGGATATGTTACTAAAATATATAGGGCCTTCCTGGTGTCAGAATGGTCCGGTACTTTCTGTAACTGGGTTTTATTTATTATAGGGGCCAGAATGAGACCTTTTTCTATGGTATTTTATCTCTGATTCTGACTCCAGCCATTCTAATTGCGAAGAACTTTCCTCGAACAATAAGAGAACAACTCAAACGTTTCAGAATATCATGGAAGATATCATCGGCATGGTTCACTCTACCGGTGGGATATAATTTATCGTAAGCTATCAGTCTGATGAGCAAACAATCATATATATGTATTTTCAAAGATTGCAACGTTATTTTCGGCGAATAATGTCGTTAGAATCAACCTTTCAAAATTCGGTCCAGGATATATCTCAAGTATCCTATCAGTATTCCTTTTTTGATTTAATTTCAACTTTTCTATCGTTCGGGATATAATGTAGCTTGAAAATTTCCAGTATCACTCAGATGGTTACGCATACATGAGAAGTATTCTTGTAATTGATGATGATAAAGAGTTGAACGACACTATTCGGGAGGTGATAGTCGCAAGCGGGAAATTACCGGTTCGGGTAGATGGAGCTCTCTTTTTAAAAGATGGTTTGAAACTGGCATCCGAGAATTCTTACGACCTTATATTTCTGGATATTAAAATGCCTGATGGCAATAGTTTTGACCACATATCCTATTTTAAGGGACTACCCGATGCTCCTGAAATTATCATCATTACAGGGGGAGACGAAACGGATGGTGCACTTCTCGCAATGAAATGGGGGGTATGGGATTACCTGGAAAAACCTTTTCGTATTGAGGAATTGATTCTTGCTATGAAACGGGCTTTGGACTTTCGCAAGGAGAAAAATGCAATTTCACAAAATGATCCACTGCGTCGAAATGGAATTGTTGGACAGAGCCCTTTAATTCGAGAAGCTTTAAGCAATGTCGCGCGTATCAGTCGATCAGATGCACCGGTGCTCATTCAGGGTGAAACAGGAACCGGGAAAGAACTTTTTGCTTTCGCTATTCATGATAACTCGGCCCGCCGAAACTCCCCGTATATTGTTGTTGATTGCGCAACCCTTCCTGAGACTCTAGTTGAAAGTATCCTGTTTGGCCATGTAAAAGGTTCGTTTACCGGAGCGAATAGTTCCTCTGAAGGTTTGATCAAAGGGGCACACAGGGGGACTCTCTTTCTGGATGAAGTTGGTGAGTTAACACCTGCACTGCAAAAAAGACTGCTTCGTGTAATCCAGGAGAAACGGTTTCGTCCTATCGGCCAGAAAGAGGAAGTCGAAAGCGATTTTCGTCTTGTTGCGGCAACGAACAGGAATCTCCAGGAAATGGTAAAACGTGGTGAGTTTCGCGAGGACCTCTACTTTCGAATCAAATCTTTACAAATCGAATTGCCTCCATTGCGGGAGAGAAAAGATGATCTTCGGGAGCTCGCCGAGTATCTTCTAAAAAAAATTTCTGCCAGAAGCGAATCGCCACCGGCAATCCTTACGTTTGAGTTCCTGGAATGCCTGCGCTACTACAGCTGGCCGGGAAATATCCGTGAACTGGCTCAGGTTCTGGAGAATGCGGTATCCCTGACGGGACCCGGGGGGAAACTCTATCCCGTATTCTTACCGGCTGAAATTCGATACCAGATGACTCGATTTCTTGCTGAAAAACGAAAGGAGACTGCATTCGAAGAATCCGAAGATGCGAAAGGAAACGATCCATTTCCAGACTATAAAGAGTTTAGAAATCAAACACTGAAAGAAGCAGAATATCAGTATTTTCATAACCTTCTGGAACATACAGAAAGGGATATTGGCAGGGCCTGTCAAATATCGGGTCTGAGTCGTGCTCGTCTGTATGAACAATTGAAAAAGGCGGGAATTACGGGAAAAGACCAGCAGGTTTGAGTTATCTTTCTATACTAAAACCAAGCCCGATCCGTGTCTGATTTTACCGGACTCAATTTGTAATGAATCCGAAAAATATGGACATTTTCATTCTTACATTTAATCCATAAGTTTCAATATTGATGCCCTGAATGTGCATTCCCTACGAATCTGTCTGCCCAGAGCAATTTTCTGAATCAATTCAATATGTAGATCCAGTGCAATGTCCATCTCCTGAATGAAACCGGGATTTATTTCCCTGGCATGAAGTTTGCAGTAAAATTAAATCGAATCTAATAAAGAAAATCTGGTTCGATGAAACTTCCAGATAGAACTGACGCAGGTGAACGAATGACTCCTACCTATGGAAAAAGAACCGATACTCTTTTCATTTCTGATGAGTGGTCTGAAAAAATGCGAAAGTCTCTGGTCCAGAACCGGTTTTCCGTTGCCTATCAGCCAATCATTCATGTTTCTACGGAAACCATTATCGGTGTGGAGGCCCTGGCTCGATGGACCGATGAAGAAGGACAGGAAATCAGCCCTTCTTTCTTTATTCCTCTTGCCGAGCAGAATGGATTTATCTATGAATTTACGGAATGGATGATTGATCGTGCTCTGGAGGAGAGTTTTTCTTTCAGGAGAAATGTAAAGGGTCTCCTCCTTCTTGTGAATGTATCGCCACACGTACTGGCTCGCCCCTCTTTCTCCGAATACCTGGATAGGCGAGTGGATGATTCACTGAAGGAAAGACTAATTTTGGAAATAACACATCAATCCCATGAGGTGTCACATGATGAAACTTTCTGCCGAACGCAGGTTGTCAATCTGATGGAGAAGGGATTTCGCTTTGCGCTGCACGACTCTGGTGTGGGTCATCTGGATCTGAAACAGCTTGCTCTTCTGCCCGCGCATATACTGAAGACAGACGTGAGTCTGATTCGCCATCCGGAATATGGCCGGAGGGGAACCATGATGATGAATCTGGTGTCTGAAATCGCCCGGGAGTTGCAGATGCTGGTCATTGCAGAGGGAGTAGAGGGGCCTGAACAGTGGACGGATGTGAAATCTTTCGGAATCGAATATGCGAAGGGTTTTTTTTTCTGCCCTCCATTAATGGAACAACAACTGAATGAATGGGTGAATGAGATTCTTTTGGGCTCTCGTTCATTGTTTACGAAGAGCAGTTCGGATCGGGCTTTGCATTTGGGGCAAGACTGTTTTCTCAGGGAAAACCCGGTTTTGATTCTGGACAGTAAGGATCCGAAATGGATAGATGATTTTCGAAAGCGAAGTGGAAAGGTTCTAATCAATGGGGAGATTAAAAATGGCATCGCCCTTCTCGGTCAGTTTGATTTCCTGATCTGCGTCATACGGATTGATCGGCTCACAACACTCCATCTCGCTTTTCTCCAGCACTGTCGTCGTCTTTATCCAAAGATGCCCGTGATCGTGATAGCAGAGAATATGAGCATCTCCAGGGTTGTGAAACTGATGCGTGAAGGAGTAAAAGACGTCATTCTTTTTCCTGACGAAGCGGAAGAGGTAACAGAAAAGATCCAAACCTATATCGATTCCCAGGAATTGATCCGTCGTTCGGACCACTCCTCCGAGCAAATGATGAGAAGTCTCCGGAACCGGATGGAATGGGCATCCTATAAAGAAAGTCGAAATCTTACAACCGATAATCGATTTGGACAGAAGACCATCGAAAATCTCCGGGCATCGCTCACTCAAGCATCTGGCTTTGGAATTCTCCTTACGCTTTTTGAAATGCTTGCACAGCAAATACCTCTGGAAAACGGAGACCGTATTGTTACAGATGATATCATGAAGATCGCAGATATCAATATCCGTGTAGCTCAGAAAAATATTGATGGATTGAATAGAATCGTTAATCTGATGAAAGAAAACCTTCAATTGACAAAGTTTCGCGCAGAAGATTTTCAGAAGCTCCTTGCTGAGAGTCTCGAACCACTAACAGGGTTGCTGGAAAAGAAAAAGGTAAAACTGAATCTTCCGGTTTCCTGGGATTGGGGTGAGCATATCCTGGAAATCGAACCTGACTATTTTCAGCTTGCCATTCAAGAACTGGCGATTAACGCATTTAAATATACTGTGTCCGACTCAGAAATTGACTTTATTGCTACAACGAAGGCCGGGTATTTATGTATGGGTTTTAAGAATATCGTTTCTGGTGGGATTTTTAAAGGAATTTCAGATGAAGTATCCGAGATCGTTACCGAACCCTTTCAAAGACTCCATCCACCATTTGAGGATGAAATAGAGATGGAGACTTTTGGTCTTGGTCTTGGTCTTACTGCTGTGAAATATATCATGCATAAACATGGAGGAATGTTTACTTTCAAGGAAGTAAGAGACCATTCAGGGGAACGAGTCCACCCGGCTATCCTATCCAGTATTTATCTTCCCGTTGTGAAGCCTGGATACAACTCGGGCTCTCGCATTGGCATCTACCCCGGATGAATTAAACTATGCATAACTTTTTAATCCCGGAGACAATTGCTTCTCTGATTCCAGGTGTTTTGTGTCGAGTGACTCTGATTTCGGAGGATAAGCTCCATCTGGAACCGGGGTACGGTTTTTCAGCTTTATCCGGTATCCCTGACGAGCGAATCAAAAATGAACCGGATCTTTTTTTCCATCAAATTCATCCCATCGATCAGGTAAAAGTCCTGAACAATCTCAAAGATTTTAGAAACCGAACAGTTCCCCTGGATCTAGAATTAAGTTATTCTCATCCTGAACAGGGGGATATTTTTCTTCGCGCGCGAATTCAGCCAGAGCATGAAGCGAAAAATTTATCTGTATTTTTAGTTTATATTCAGATCATAGAAACAAGTACTGTTTCTACTGATTCGCTATCCATAATGGAAAAGGAACAATCGGGGAATTCTGTGCCATGTGGAAAAGAGAAGTTCCAGCAGAGTATTCTTATTCAGAAGCGTGTTGTCGATACAATGACCGAAGCGGTTTATCTGATCGATGAAAAAGGATTTATCCGGTACGGGAACCAGACAGCCTGTCGAGAACTCGGTTACTCCTATGATGAGCTCATTCGTTTGCATATCGAATCCATCAACCCTGAAGCTTCACCTGACCGGTGGAAGAAATTCTGGCCACGATTTCGCCGGGAAGGAAATGGACGTCTGGAAGGGAACCATGTTCGATACAATGGGACTCAATTTCCGGTAGAAAACTATACCAGGTTGATTTCGTTCGAAGGAAAGGAATACTGTCTTTCTATTGTTCACAATATTTCCAGACGAAAAGAGAGCGATCGGAAGATTCAAATTTTAAGTCATGCACTGGATCAATCCAGTGATTCCGCTTTTCTGATGGATCAAAAAGGGCGGTTTCTGTATGTAAATGAAGCGGCTTCCCGAATTCTTGGTTACTCCCATGAAGAGCTGCTTTCTATGACCCCCATGGATATTGATCCGGATATCCCGGGGGCACAATTCCAACAAATGCTTCAGAGTCTATTCGCCTCCGGTCCTGCCCGGGAAAATACCCTCACTACCCATCGTCGAAAAGATGGAATGATCTTCCCCGTAGAAATTTTTGCTTCAATTGCCAGGGTTGGGGATGAAAAATTTGCCCTCACGATCGCAAGAGACATCACTGAACGAAAGGCTGCAGAACAAACAAACCGGAAGTATATCGAATTTCTGGAGAGTCTGGACCTTGTGAATCGGGCCCTGCAGGGAACGGAAGATCTTGAAAAAATGATGGAAACCACTCTTTCCGTCGTTCGTTCCCTTTTTGGAAGCGATCGGGCTTTTCTCTCTTATCCCTGCAATCCTGCGGCAGCGACATGGTCCATACCCATGGAGTCGACGAAGCCTGAATATCCAGGCTTGCAGGGAGAAATACAACCCCTTGACCAACCGATTGCCAGAACCTATCAGCTTCTCCTGGATTCAGGTAAACCCGAGCAGTTTGGTCCGGGAACCGAGCATCCCATTCCGATAGAGTATCAGGAGAGATACCACTTCAAAAACTATCTTGCGATGGCCCTTTTTCCAGGAATCGGGGAGCCCTGGCAGTTCGGAATTCACCAGTGTTCCCATGAGAAACAGTGGTCCCAGGAGGAGATAAGGCTTTTTGAAGAGATCGGAAGACGACTGGGAGACAGACTCCATACCCTCCTTTTGCTTCGCGATCTGCAGATCACAGAGGAGAAACTGAGGACCGCTCAATCCATCGCCCGCGTGGGATACTGGGAAAGAAATTTTGAAACAAATAGAGCAGAGATGGACATCCAGACAGCCAGAAATTTCGGCGTAGATAAGTCCTCACTTCGACTCTCTCTTGGCGAGTGGGAAAAATTATGGTCTACTCTTCTTCACCCTGATGACAGGGAAGCTGCGGCCATTGCTATGGCTGAATCTCTGGAAAAAAGAACATCGTATAATATCGATTACCGGGTTATCCATTCAGACGGGAGCATCCATCACCTCCACAGCCATGCAGTTGTAGAAACCGATACAAACAGCAATGTTCTTCGTGTGAGAGGTATGGTTCAAGATGTAACCGAACAAAATAAAACCCATGAGCGGATTAGACAGAGCGAACAGGAGTATCGGATCCTGGCCGAGAGCTCTCCCGATTTCATCGCTCGCTACGACAGAAAGGGTCGGTTCCTCTACATAAACGACAGACTGATCAGATTGCTGGGACTTTCGGGGCCAGGAGAGGTGATGGGTCGAATACCGGTGGAAATCTGGCCTGATGGTCGTTTTTCTCCAGTCCAGGAGGGCAGTGCAGCTGTCGTAAAAAGTGGAGAAATGAGGACAATCGATTTGACTGTCCCTCTCCCTGATGGGAACCGGGAATACCATCAAATCCTCATAGTCCCAGAACGTGACAATACTGGTTCCATTGTTGGTGCTCTCTGCTTTGGTCGTGATATGACAGACCTTTACCGAATGAGGGAGACAATCACACAACAGGAACAGGAGTTTCGAAGTCTTGCTGAAAGCTCACCCGATTCTATCATCCGGTATGATCGCGAAGGTCGCATCCGATACCTGAACAGCAAACTGGAGAAAGACCTGGGTTTTACCCTCTCGGTGCTTGAGGGGAAGAGAACTGGAGAAGTTTGGCCCGATGGACGGTTCTCGGTAATCGAAGATGCGATCCGAAATACACTGCATGAGGAAAAAATCAATACGATCATCCTTCATTCTGCCATAGGAACTCAGGAAAAACGCTACCATCAGATTCGGATTGTTCCTGAAAAGGATGCCTTCGATCGGATTATTGGTACCATTGCTTTTGGAAGCGATGTGACCGATCTTTATATTCTCCAGGAATCCCTGTCCATAAGAGAACAGGAGTTTCGAAGTCTTGCTGAAAATTCTCCGGATATTATCATCCGCTATGACCGGGAATGTCGTCAAATTTACGCGAATCCGTCTGCCGTTGAAGTTATGCGGAAATTACTTGGAAGAACTCCGATTGGAGAGACCCCTTCGGAAGCCTATCCCGATGGAAGCTTTACTGAGTATGAAAAGACGCTGGAACGTGTGATCGCCACCGGTACGGTTCAGGATTTCGAATTCTATCTTCCAGGTGAAAATGATTGTCAAGAGATTCATCTAATTCGAATCGCTCCGGAGAAAAATTCAAAGGAAGAAGTGATCGGCGCGATCATACTGGGGCGTGATATAACATCGCTTAAGAATAAGGATGAACAGTTGTATCTTCTCAACCGGGCCATTAACCAGTCCCGGGATGCCATTTATTATATCGATGCCGACCTGGTTATTCGGTATGTCAATGATGCCGCCCTCCAGATGCTCGATTACAGACTGGAGGAGCTTGTGGGATCGAAGGTGTCCATGATCGATCCACAGATCAAGCCGGAAATCCTTTCCGAGATGTTTGGTGAGAATTCCATTTCAAATGGGAAATTGCCATTACTCGAAACATATCACTACCGAAAAGATGGAACTGCATTGCCGGTTGAGATCAGCTCCTCCCTGATAGAAGAAAGTCAAAAATTCTACTCCCTCTCCATTGTGCGCGATATTACCGAGAGAAAAAAAGCTGATGCGATATTGCGCGAAAGCGAAGAACGATACCATCAGATCTTCGAAAATGCATCGGACGGGATGGTCCTCCTGGAAGTCGGTGAGAATAACGAACCTGCTTTTGTTGAGTGTAATCCTGAATTTCTCTATATGACAGGTCTCTCCTACAAGGACCTGTCCTCCAAATCTGTCTTTGAATGGAAAAACGTCGAAATTGCGACCACCCTCCTTGAACTTTCGCGTAAAGTCCTCTCTTCTGGAAAAAACCTTCATCAGGAAGCAACACTTCTGGTTGGAAAAAGAACCAGGTATTTCTCCCTCTCAACGATTCTCCTTCCCGGTTATGGAGAACGGAAGAAGCGAATTCTCCAGATCTGGCGTAATATAACAGCAAAGGTATTGTTCGACAAACTCCTGAATCAAAAGCAAAGAGCCGAAGTTATTGGAGATCTTGCCAGCCATATCGCCCATGACTTCAAGAATATTCTGGGAATCATAATACTGAATGCGGGATTTCTTCGAACAGGTGCCTTTAACGGATCATCCCTGGATATAATCCATAGAATTCAAAATGCAGCAGAAAAGGCCGATTCCCTCATCAAACAGATGCTGGATTTTCGCATGGAGGAAAAATTGAGCTTCGAGCCATTGTCTCTGGCAAAATTGATTTATGAATATCTTCCCCTTCTTGGCTCTCGGACAGAAACAGAAAAAATTAGAATTGAACATCGTTTCCCCCCGGAGGGCTTTTTTGTTTCCGGAAACGCGACCCGCCTTAAACAGATGATTCTGAACCTCTGCATCAATGGACTTCAAGCGATGAAGAATTCGGAAGGAATTCTAACAATCGGGTTGTCCAGAACATCGGTAAGCGAGAATAGCCTTGCTCCGGAACATTCTATTCTCACTCCAGGTAAGTATGTTTTATTAACGATTCATGATACTGGACCGGGGATCGATATGGAGACTCAGGAAAGGATTTTCGATCCCTTTTTTACCACCCGGTCTGATGGAACGGGACTGGGGCTTTCAATCGTTCAGACTGTGGTGGAGAACCACTCTGGATTGATACTTCTCAAATCATCTCCAGGCAGGGGAACCGAGTTCCAGGTCTGGCTTCCCGAGTTGAATCTTGATCGAACTATCAGTGAAACTGAGGCGTGGCGTACCATAAAGACAGAGACTTAATCTTTCTTTTCATTAGAATTTCATCTCCAGACCAACATTGAATAGAGGAATACGTGTCACCGAGCCATTTCCTGATGGCATCCTGAGGTCACTTCCAATTAGATCGTAAGTTTCAGATGGGTTGGTTGCTGAATAGGGTCTTCCAGTGCTCCAGGCTAGATTGTTCGGGTTTTCTCGCATATAGACGTTGAGGGCCTCAAAAAAGATATTGGCATAACCCCATTCATAGTGGATAAAATGATCGATACGAATGTCTAATCGGTGGTAGGGCTTGAGCCTTTCCGAGTTGGTTAACCTGGAATACACAGGGTTGAAGACCACCCGACCATTGGAAATTCGGTAACCATCCTCATTTCCAATAATAGGGGTATAGGGAGTTGCGGTCTGGTAAGCCCATTTCGCGCCAAACTGCCACTCCCGGTTCATCTTATATCCCATCACCAGGTTTGCCATTACGGTTCGATCAAAGTCCGCATAGTAGTCTTTTGTGTTATCATACTGGTAGAGAATTCGCCTTTCGTCTGCGGAGTAAGTCATAAGCTTTTCTGTGTCTGTTATAAAATGCTGATGGTTGTTTCGTAGACTTCGAGACCATGTATATGTGAGCCATCCATAAATTCCATTTTTCTCCGGAGGTAAGGTGTATTTAACAATGAGCTCAATTCCTTCGGAGGACCCGGTTCCATCATTGGAGTAACCCAGTCTGGCATTTTTATCAATCGGATCTTTCAGATCTTCTTTGATTTGATCAATATGCTTCTGTCTTCGAATGTTTTCCACTTTCATGATGGTTTTGAGTCGGTAGGGCGTGGTTTTGTACGGATCGTCTACGACAATGTCAGAGTAATACTGGCGAAATCCTTCCATCTTAAAAAGCCAGTTGTGCCATTTCTGTCCTACGCCTATCGCATAATGTTGTGCCTTTTCCATTTCCAGGTCAGGATTTCCTGCCGTTTCAGAAAAATACCAGGGATAGGCGATCTTGTGGTATACGCCACCTCCGGCCATAAGAGTGGTTCCAATGCCTGGGGCAGTGTAGGATAGAGTCCCCCGCGGATCCACTGTGGTCTGGTTGGCGGCAGCGAAGTGTTCCACTCAAAATCCTGGTTTGAACTCAATCCCGGCGCCTTTTAATGTTAGCATGGAATAGGCATTGTTGTAAGCAAAAGTTCCTGGTCTTCAAACGGAAGAGTTTCAAAGTCCGGGTCCACCGAATCATAGAAATCGGGATACTCAATGTTGTCTTTTAGAGTATAGATTGTCTGACCTTCCTGCTTGAAGATGAGCTTTTTGGTTTCAAATCCCGAGTCCAGGTAGACATGGTCATCCATGATTTCCCAGTTGAATTCATTCTTCAGGCCCACCCAGCCGGAATGTGCGGCGATCGTTGCATCGTAGATTCCGATACTTGTATTGTAATATATAATATTGTCATGATTGATAAGACTCAATTCATTGTGGATCTTCGAGGTAGGAGTCCATTTGTGACGGATTGCCTCCGTATGGAAGGCCTGGTCAATGGCCATAGAGGCTCCAACGAAGTTGGGATCTGGCTCAGCAGTGGGATCCCAGGTTCCCTTATCTTTGAATTCCAGGCTGTATGTGTCCTTGGCGCCAAAAGCATAGAACTCAATGGCGTTCTCCGAATTCATCTGGTAGTGAGTCTTGAACTGTCCATCCCAGTAGTATGGCAGGTTGATTCCTTCAGCGACGAATCCTTTGAATGTTTCGTGGAGGTAAGAAACCCTCCCTGCTCCGAACCAGTAGCCGTTATCATCGATTTTTCCCTGGAACATGGTGGCCGTCGACCAGAGAGAGTTACTGCTCGTCCCCCCGAAATCATCAACTTCGTCAATGGTATGGATATGAACCACACCACCTGTAGCGTTTCCGTAATCAGCCGGATAGGCGCCCGTGTAAACATCGATATTTGAAATCACATCGTCGTGGAGGACCTGGTTAGCAAAAAAGTGAAAAGCGTAAACCATGGGGAGATCATCCAGCAGGAAGGTACTGGCATCCGGATTTGCTCCACGAAGGACAATGGTGCTCGGGCCAGCAAAAGGGAGGGGCGAAACGCCGGGCATTTTTTCAATCCCGCGAAGGGCGTCCCCGAACTGACCTGCGATTCGTTTCACTTCGTCAATGCGAAGTTCATAACGAGAGAGACTTTGCTTCTCTTTGTTGCCCGTTACTTTCAGTCCACCCTCGCCAACAACCTGTGTGGTCTCCTGAAGGGGATTACTTCCTGGCTCAGCTTCTTTCGTGTAAATGGTAACAGTCTGGCCGGGGCCTGTGACCTGGAGTCTGGGTTGCAGAATTGTCCCGTCGGGAACAATGGCTCGGAAGGTATAAAATCCAGGGGAGGGGACTGTGGCGCTGATCTCACCCGTTTTATCGGTAAAGTATTTTGTCTGCGTTTCAATTAAAATGACCTGCACATCGGGAAGGTTCTTTTTTGTGACCGGATCAAAGACCTTCACTTTGAAATCGAGTGCAAAGAGAGAGATGGGGGTCAGGAGCAAAAGCAATAGAAATTGCATGGATCTTGCGCTGGTCCATGAACTGTTTGCATATTTTTTTTTCTGAAGAATGTTAGCTCTTTTAATAGTTTGTAGTAACATAAAACCTTCGTTCCTTTTATGAGCCAGGGATTTCGTATTTTCGGTTTGCCAGTGGAATGCTGGAAACGGCAATACCGGCCGTGGCAGTTGCGTAACTGCTGGCTGTTAAAGTTGATGTAACAAGCAGGAAAGAGAGGACCAGGGTTTTCTGGATGCAGGCGGCCGGTTTACCTGTGAATTTTGAGAGCATGTTTGTTCCTTTCCGGTTGCTTGAGTGGATAAGTAGTCATTATTATTGTTGTTCTGATGGTGAACTCTTTTTGCTAAGAACATAGATTAGTCAAGGGGGTTAGATAAAGGACAACAGGAATTGATTTTTCAGGAGAAAATGAATCAGATGTGTATAAAAAGAACGTTAATTATTCAGTTGCCCGTATTTGCAGGTTGAGTTAGATTTTCATTTGAAAAAACTTGCCGGGAGATCTTCACCGCTATGTGATACTGACCCGGCAAATTAATATTATATCGTCGTATATGATATTGCAGGAGCTTTTAAATTAGCGAGAGTCCGCTCTGGACACTTTTTCAATAACAGCAAGTGATTCTCAACTGCATCACACATATGGATCTTTGTTTTCGCCTTTGCGTGCTTGCGAATTCATGGATAAGTGATTTCAATCCATTCTTTTGCAGCCATCGGATTTCGCTCACAAGCAAATTTCGCGGGTTTTTACGGTGTAAATCCCCATCGCTTTCTAAACTTCCTGTGGAGTTAAATTTTAGATCTTTGGGACTCCAGAAAATAACCCGGTATTCCCGGTAGCAGTGTTTTATTTCTCATAGGGGGCCAATATGAGACCTTTTTCCGTAGTATTTTCATCTCTGATTCTGATTCCGGCTTTCCGAATGCCGAGGATTTTCCTGTAAGAATAAAACAAACTTTAAGATTGGTGCGAGTTAAAACGAGAAAGGCCAGGACTTGAAAAATTTGGTCGAGCAGTCACTACCCTGTTTTAAGTCGATTGCAAAAAAAACTTAAAATCATTTTGTCGTATCATCTACTTTGCGAAACCCGAGCTGCCGAAAGGCAGCGAGCTTTTACCCACTGTTATCGGCTAAAAACGCTTCGAATCCCAAACACCGAGTGAGGCACGAGGCCGAACCGGTTTATTAAAATCAATTAGACAAATATGCAAATTTTTAATGCCCCGGATCATCTACAAGCATAGCAGTTCGCATCGTAACGGTTGTTGAGCAGCTTATTTCTGGGGAATTATAGCAACAGCATCAATCTCCACAAGAAAATCAGGGTGTGCCAATGCCGAGACAAA
>JBNKQE010000068.1:0-17027 GCA_050295715.1 Leptospirales bacterium | reverse complement strand
GAGACTATATATGACTATAACTATCAAGACCCGGTCCTGCTGATGGCACGCGGGAATGCCTATTTTTATACGGACCAGTCCCGATCTGCTCTGGGTAACTATTTAAAGATACAATCAGATCTGGAGAGAAAAATAAGCTATATCAATATTCCGAATACGTCGGATAAAATTCAAAAGGAGATGTTCCTCACCCTTGCAGCCGTATATAACAATATTGGAGCTGTTTATGAGAAGGAATATATAAGCCTCAAAAAAAATGGAGGCTCTCCTGCGGCACTTGCAAATCTTGAAAAAAATGCACTTCTGCACTACTGGAAAGCTGTTGAGACGGCCAGGCGAATGGATATTGATAATGAAATCGCTCGAACGAATATTCAACTCGCATTTCAATCGAAAAGCAGTCCGGATGTTCGAGAACCATTACTCGATGACTGGATTTCTCCGGTTCTCAGCAAAAGACAGGATTGATAGAGCGGGTTCTCTTTTCAGGCATTTCGCACGCAAAAACTCAGACTATTCCACTTTAAATTTCAAGACTGCTTTAGAAAGATCATTTGTCAGAACACTGAGTTCTTGAGATGACTCAAGCAGTCTGTCTATACCATGAGACTGATGATTGAATAAAGTTCCAATCCTGGAAGCATTGGTAGCTATGTCTTCACTCAATTGCGATATTCCAACAATCTCCTGAAGTATCAAATTTCCCCGTTCCGATAGCTTACCCAGTCTGGTTGATACATTCAACATATTCTCTGAATTTGTTGTAATTCTCGACGATATATTCTGGAAAAGACTCTCCGTTTCATGAATCATTTTTGATCCGGATTCAACCAGCCTGCCACTCTCTTCCATAAGGGTGTTCACCCCTTGCATACCGTCAACGGTAGATGTAATCAGGTGACTGATACTGTTTGCGGCATCCCTTGATTGCTCGGCCAGATGAGCCACACCTTCTGCAACAACAGAAAATCCGCGTCCCTGCTCTCCAGCACGAGCTGCTTCAATTGATGCGTTCAATGCGAGCATATTTGTCTCTTCGGATATTTTTGTAATTGTAGATGTAAATTCTACGATTGATTTATTATGAACAAGAAATGACTCCATTTTCTTTAACGCTTCATTCACAGATTTTTGAATATCATCCATGTAATCAATCGCATGGCGCATTCCTTCTTCGCCTTTTATCGCAAGCCCGGCATTCTCTTTAGAGTTGTACGACACATCGCTTACTTCTGATGCTGTTCTCTTCAGGTCTCCGCACATATCCTCAATAGCATCTTTTATTCCCATTACAGATTCTTTCTGTTTCTCCGTATCATCTTCGACTTTGTCCATAATGACATCGCCGTCTTTCTGATTTTTTCTTGATTCCTCTACAAGATCGTGAACACTTTTTGATGAACTTTCGACCTGAGATGCTTCATGCATAATTCTGAAGATCAAGTCACGAATTATACCGGTTACCTGGTTAAAGGAGTAGGAAAATACTTCAAATGCATCTCCATTTTTTTTCCCTGATTGGAGTTCAAGCGAGAGATCTCCATCAGCCATTCTTGACGTAGCTTCGACGAGATCTTTTAATCTTTTTGCTACAAAAATTCTATAGAGCAACAGGTTCACACCACCAACCATCAACCCGGCTACGATACATCCTGTAATAAACCACATTTGCAGCCCTGGTTTATAATTAACAAAAAAATTCGAATAAAATGGGAATATCACTCCCATCATTAATCCGAACATCATTGTACCCCAGGCAGGAAGTCGAGTTGATTGTACCATATGTCTGATCCTGAAAATTTTAAATAGTATCGATTTTGTTTTCATCCGGTCCCGGGATAGTAGATAACCTGAATAAAAATGAGTATCCCGGATTTTTCAATGTATTTATCTCATGCACGTTCATGAGATAAATAGTGATTGCCACTTCTCCAAGCGAGAAGTAAGGTATAGGAGTATATTGCAGAGAGAACAATTAAGCAAGAAAAAACGAAAAATCAGTGCATTCTTTCACTAAAATAATATTAAAAAACGGTCAGGATATAAGCATTACTCAGAAGTGTGAACTGCCCGCTCCCTCTTCAGCGATTGGAACCATACTCGCAGAAAGTAAATGTTCATTGCAAACCATCGTGAAATCAACCAGGGGCGTGTAATTGTTCGCCAGTACCAGGCAAGTCCACGAGTCTGAAAATAATCAGGGGCTTTCTTCTCTTTTCCGGAGAGGACATCAAAAGCTCCATCCACGCCAATGACCACAGCATTGGCCAGATGTTGCCAGTTTTCCTGCAGCCACTGCTCCTGCGCAGGGAATCCCATTCCAAGAAGTATTAAATCCGGATTCGATTTTCTCATAGACTCTTTAATGAGAGTCTCTCTATCCTGGTTAAAGTATCCTCCCTGCCTGCCAATAATACGAATACCGGGAAAGATTCTTTGCCAGTTCAAACATACCTTTTCAACATTCTCTGCACGCGAACCAAGTAAATAGACCGTCAGGTTCTTTTTCCATGCAGCGCGCATAAGATCAATAATAAGAGATATCATTGGTATTCGCTCTTTTAGCGGTTGACCCAGCCTGGAAGCAGCCCACTGAATTCCCGCTCCGTCCGCGAGAATCAATCTTGCCTGAGTTGAAACGAATCCATTGGCCTTTCCAGGTCTGATCCTCATCAATTTAATGGGATCAATGAAAAATATATGCTGGGGACCGTTCTTTTTTTCAATACTATCAAGAATTACAGCAACAGCCTCGTCCCTGCTTACATTATCCACCGGAACATTAAGTATAGGTACCCTTTGCAGAGCATCCATATCCACAGACTTATAATCCAGCAGGTAATCCCTTTCGTGGGCTGATGAATAGGCGTTTTCAGTCACCTGGAAGTTCATATTACTTTAATTAATTCAAACAAGCCTGATTTCTGTCAAGCATTGTAATCCGACATAATATTTATTATCTCGGACAGCTCCTCTTCTTGAAGTGCGGCTCGGATCAGGGCAACATGAATCAGAACCTCTTTATTGCGAATGAAATCGCTGTTTAATACAGATTGCAAATTTTGCGGGTTAATTCCGCCAATCAACACAACATTTACCGGCATTGCGGGATCCCCCTCGGAACTCCAGTGGTTTATAATCCATCTAAACATCTCATCACGCTGCTCATTACTTGTGATGGGACTTAAATCTTCTTTCTTGGAAGTTGTACTGGCGACCGGTCCCATTGCAATGTAACTCCATGGAATTTCCCATCGTATACCATCTTTTCCCGTATATTCCCGGGTCACTCTTTTAATCTCTCCCAGGTTATGAGTTGATATTCCCGCAATGGTCTCCTTACGAGTTTTCAATATACCGAGAAACCTGCTTAAAATTTCACTGTTCAGATCATCCAGGTCACCCTGTCCTATATGAATACCTTTAAACAGATCGTTATTATTGCAAAACACATCAACATAATCATTCGCTATGATCTGCATATCAGGAAATAGCTCTTTCTGTTTTCGAACCTGACTCAGGTAAGACTCTCGATCCACTCCCTTGGCCCGATATTGATAACAGGTGATTCCCATTCTTCTCCAGAGCGACAGAACACTGTCCGGCTCCAGATTCATGGATGATAGAACCTGCTTATCCAGAATCGGATAAACACCGGAGTAGAATGGCATCATTACCCACCACCCACAAATTTGATTAATTCAATCCTGTCAGAATTCTCTAAATGAATCTCACTCCATTTTTCACGAAGCGGAACTTCCCCGTTTCTCTCTACAGCGATAGACTCTGGATCAAGGTTATAATAATTTATAAGATCAATCAACGTAGTGCACTCTATACCGGACAGGTTGATCTCTTTACCGTTTACTGTCATTCCCGTAAATTCACTTTTTCTATAAATTTTTCAGGATTCACGTCCCTGAATGCCTGCTAATAAGTATATAAAATATTTGATCGGGTAATGAATCAACGTAAAAAATTGATTAAAATAATATCATAAAAGCTAAAAACTGACAGCACAGGAGAATATTATTTAAAGAATTTCGATTATAAATCTCATTCAATGCCCGGGAAATACTCCCTGCCGACCAGGGACAATCATCGGACAACTGAATTTAAACCTGTAAGACTCAGTGCAATCGTGCCCTGGATGGAAAGGTTTAGAGGCAGGATTAAAATTAGACTATCAATAACAGAAACATTATATGCAGGAAATTAAACAAAGAGGCAATTCAGTTCCAGATATCTTCTCCTGCAAAAAACAGCGTGTGATAGATATTTTTTTTGAACTTAATCTTTACACACCAGGTCGCATACGTGATTATGTAATACATAGATCTGGTATATTAACAATAACTGAGATTATAAGTTAAACTTGTTTACTCTAAAATAAATATTGAAGATGAATCTTATTCGTAAATACTGAAGGAAGAAAATGTTTCAAAAAACAATTCAAAGGAAAAGTCTTATTATAGCAATTTCCCTGACGCTTGTATCTATAATTCCCGGTACACTCTCTTTTCATTCAGGACTCCTGGCCCAGGAACCCGGACCTTCTGTGGAAGATCAGATCCCCCCTGAATCGGAAATGCAGAATGAAGACGGGTCACCGGATACCTCCTCATTGGAAACACAACAGGAAAATAGCGAATCAGAAAAAAATTCCGACGGTGAAAGCATCTGGACCTTTATAAAAAAAGGCGGACCAACGATGATTGCTCTTGCTATTATATCCACAATCATCATTGCCTTTTCACTGGAACGGTATTTCTTCTTTCGAAGACAGAACATTCAGACGAAAGGCTATTTTGATCGAATCGCTTCAACCCTCGAGGACGGAGGAGTTGAAAAACTTGCCAAAGAACTCAAGGACGACAATCTTTTACTGTCAAGAATTCTGAATGCAGGACTCTTCTATCGCGAAGAAGGACGCGACCGTGTTGAAAAGGCCATTGAGACGGAGGCCTCTGTTGAGATTGGGAGACTGGAAAAAGGTCTGAATCTTTTGAATAACCTGGGTAACCTTGCTCCGCTTGTCGGATTCTTTGGAACCGTTACAGGTATGCGAAACAGCTTTCTGCAGTTTGTTGAAAAAGCGGCACCGACAGCACGGGACCTTGCCGGCGGAGTAGAAGAAGCCCTTATTACAACTATTACAGGACTTCTGATTGCAATTCCAGCCTATTTTGTATACAATATGTTTATTTATAATATCGATTCAGTAACAATTGAACTGGAAAAGAATGCTGCAGCCATTCTTTCGCGGATGAAGAAATAATTACTTATGGCTCTCAAAATTAAGAGAAAAACAAGAGACCCTGAAGAGATACCACTCGCTTCTACTTCGGATATCGCCTTTTTGCTTATAATTTTCTTTCTTACTGCAAGCGCCTTGCTGGAGTTCAGAGGTGTACAGTTACCGCTGCCAAAATCAGATGCGCCTCCGATGCAGGTTTTACGACAGAACCTGTTTAAGGTTAAACTTGAGTCGAATGGAAGCTTCAGCTACGATGACCGAACCTTTACTCTTGATGAACTCCAGAAAAAGCTGCGAGAATCATTTAAAGCAAATCCGGAATTAATCGTGGTACTGAATGTAATGCCCGATGCGCCTTCGCAAGAAGTGCCGGCTTTTATAAAGCGATTGAATGATGAGAACATTGTTAGATTTTCAATGTCTATGATTGAATAACCATTGCATTATCGGTACGTTTATGAACATTAGAAAAAAAAGAAAAATGAGCAGTATCCCCCTGTCCTCCATGGGAGATATAGCATTTCTTCTCCTTGTTTTTTATATGGCAACCACAATGGTAACAGATCAAAAACCCAGGGAGGTCGATTTGCCGGAAGTGGAAGCATCTGTGAAAAGCTCACCCTATCCTCTTATCATCTACATGAACACAAAAATGGCAGCCAGCGATCAGGTATTTTTTTATAACAAAATGGTTCCTGTAGATCAACTATCCGATCATTTGCTTGAAAAGGCAGCCAGCGCTCCGGCAGCTGTTCGCGTATACCTGAATATTGAAAAAAACATACCTTTTCAGAAAATGAACAATGTTCTTGAATCTGTCAAGAGTGCAGGAATACGATCTTTAATTATAACAACAAAACCCGCTGGAGCCGGGAGCATTTCAGGACAGGCGACACCGGATGATGCATGATGCTGACAACAATATAGATGAAACTGTGATAACGCAGGAGACGCGGAAAGGTATTCTGTCAAAAATCACATACATTACACGCTACTGGACTCTCCGTGAATGGAGTGCCGTTGGACTTGGATTGCAGATACTGGTTGCCATTGGAATTGAAGGTGCAAGACTATTATTACCGGAACCACAAAGGAGTGACGAACCATTCGCTCTTACAGCACAACTTGATTTTATTGAGTTTCAGGAAATCCAGAAAGAAAAACCCGCTGAAGTTCAGGATCTTTCGGATAAAATTATTGAAAAAGACAAACTGTCAGAAGAGAAGCCGATAAACTGGGAGAATGCTTCTGATCCGACAATGGATCCAAACCAGAGGTATATGGCCAAATTGATGGTCAATATTTCTCCGGATGATTATCCCTCCAGGGCGCGCCGTGCAGAAATTGGAAGAGTAACCGTCGCAGTATCCCTCTACATTTCGTCTGCCGGAAAAATTCGAGATGTGCGAATCCGAAGCATTCGAAGTGCCGGCGATGCGGCAAAACCATTTACGGACGATTTTCAAGCAGCCGTTCGTAAGATATTATTACAAAAGACAAAACTTTTGAATGCACCGTATAAAGGAGAAGCGGGAAGCAATGATTTTATCTGGGATACAACGGTAACATTTACCCTGCAGTAAAGCTTATAAGTTTAATGAAAAATATTTCCTATTACTTCAACGTTCCTCTCCTTTTGCGCATTACGGTTATATCTATGGCTCTGAGTGTGAGCCTTACACACCTTTTCGCATTTCTTACTGTCATTAGCTGGATATTCACCTGGAGTCAATCCGACGATCGACTGAAAATGCACCACATCAAACGATTACCATCACCATTTATTTACGGGATACTATTGTTTTTCTGGTTTATAATATCTTATACATTCCATTTAGCAACGGGAAACAATACCTTTTCCATGACTGAATTATACAGGTCTGAAATCGGTGATATTGTATTTTTACTCCCTGGAATTATTGCTTACCGAACAGCGTCAACCGAAAGCGGATACAAGCATCTCATGAAGTCAATATACATATTCTCCTGGATACTTGTAATTTCGGGATTCGTTTCAATTTTCAGTGAATTTCGACTTTCCAGACTTATTATGGGAGCGGGATTTGAACCGTCAGCATGGAATCGTCCGCAGCACCCGGCTTTCTTACTGGGAGGATTCCAGCTCTACCAACCGATAGGATTTATGAATACAAAACTGACCTATGCCGGTCTTTTGATTATGGTAATTCCCATTTATATAAATAGACTTTTTATGAATCTCACAAAGAGTCAGGGAAACCCAAAAAATAAGATTTCTTTTCTAAACAGGGAAAATATTGAAATGATTATATGGCTCATCCTTGCCGCTGCTGTTCTTTTTATAAACAAAACAAGATCTGCAACTATTGGACTTTTTATTTCACTTGTTGCCTTAATCCCATTTATTCTGATCAGAATGCATACAAATAAAAACTTGAGATCGAATGCAAATGATAACAATGATTCAATAAAATCCATTTTTCATAACAAATATACTTTTTTGAAATTTATTATCCCTGTCTTTATTACAATTGTTGCTGCTTTCGCTGCTATAGAAAATTCATCATCCCTGCTTATAAGATTCCAGAGTATGGTTCGCCATACTGATTACCAGAGAGCTGTTATCTGGAGTGGATCAATGGATATTTTTAAGAATCATCCGATTGCAGGTGCAGGACCTGGAAATTTTACACGTGAGATACAACTGTGGAAAGAGCGTTTTACTCAGAAATATCCGCAAACCTGGTATTTTGTAAACAACACCCCTGACGGACACGCGCATAACGACTTATTGCACGTTCTTGCGGTAGGAGGAATCCCCTCCGGGTTTCTATTTATGCTAATTGTATTTACGTCCTTGAGGTATAAAACATATCCCTCTATATCGAGGACATTTACCGACCGAAAAGCTTCGATCATGGTGATTGCCAGAGGCGGGTTGGCAGCATTCTATCTTGCCGGACTATTCCAGTGTTACTTCCAGGATGCAGAAACAGTAATTCTGTTGTGGGTACTTACCGGGTTGATCAAGGGATCTGAAACATTGCCACATTACAATTTGACTCAGGACGAATCCGACGAAAATTCAAGATAAGTTTATCTTTTAGATTTTCGCCTGTACCGCCTCTCAATTCAATTACTTCCGGGTAAATGCTGCCGCTGAGACTACCGCTGAGGTCTCCCTCGATTCGATCACCTGTATCATGTCTTTCATACGCAAGATTTGTTAAGCGATTTGATTTAAAAGAGTACTTATAATCCTCACCGGGTCCTGTCAGTGTAATTGTTAGAGTTTCATCTTGTTTTGTACGCCGCGCACCGCGCTTAAAAAGTTCCCCCGGTACTCGTCCAAATAATAAATCTTGAAACAATCGAAAAGGCAGAATGACTCGATTATTGCTCAAACCGCTTACTTCAAAGTTACCGAGTGGGAGCACTCTGGGAACCTGACCGGCATTATCAATGAAGACCTTATCTCCTGATACAATTACAGTGCTGACCGGAATTCCGAAATAAGGATCGCTGAGTTTTATTCGCATACTATCATTTGTAGTATCTGCATATAGACTGCCGGATGCATTTCTGGAGTTTCCCTCGGATTCAATTCTAAGACTGAATGTAGCTGACATGCAATCCGGTGGTGTATAATTTTCTTGAATCATTTTTATATCATTGCTGTAAAGTCCCGGCTCCGTTTCAGGTACATCCTGCGTTGTTGAACAGGCCTGGATAAGAATAATAGCAAATACGAATGCATACCTTAAATAATATTTAATATTTTTAATATTTTTAATTACCGACACTTGTTGACTCCTCCAGTAAAGAATCTATTTTTTTTGTAATAGCAATTCTGAGATCATTATCCCTGATTTCATAAAGGGTTAAATCTCCGGATAACGAGGATGGGTGACTTCTCTCTTTTAGCAGGCGAACGGCTTTTCTATAAAACTCCATAGCGCGATAGGGAGCCTTCAGTTTCAAGTAAACATCACCAAGATGATCATACACAACCGGATCTTCTTTACCTTCTTCTTCCAGAATCAAAGCTGCAAGCTTCAAATGATATCGTGCACGTTCATAATTTCCATTTTGAAAATAGACCCAGCCAAGGCTATCTTGATAGGCTCCATTCATAGGCGAAGATTCTATGGCCTTTTTTATCAGCCCCATCGCCTCTTCCATATGTATGCCCATTTCCGCATACTTGTAACCAAGGAAATTTGATGCTTCGGGAAAATCGTTCTGCAATTCGAGTACCCGTTTTAAATCAGTTTCAGTTTCTTTAAATTTATCCAGAGCGTCAAAAGCAACGGCTCGATAAAAATAATACTGAAAATTACTGTTTTGCAGTTCTATAGCTCTGTTAAAATCTGCAACTGCTTCTGTATAATTCTCATACTGTAAATGAATCAGACCACGAACAAAGTATGCGGTTTCCAATTTATTATCAATGGATATTACCTCGTCGCATATAGCAAGAGCCCTATCCTCTTTTCCAACAGTTTTATCCGAAAGCAGCCTTGCCAGTGCAAGTCTCATCATAAAAAGATCTTGCGGACTGGAAAACCGCTTTTCTTTAATGGCATAATCAATTGCCTTTTCCGTATAAACAATTGCACGATTGGGCTCATTCATGGACTCATAGAGGCCTGCAATTTTCTCGTAAATATAAGAGAGTCCAGGCTGCTTGAGGGCTTCATTGTCACGGCGAATAACCAGAGCACGTCTCAGTAAAGAGAGTCCCTGTCTGTGTCTGTTTAAATCGCTTATAAGACGCGATACATTGATCAGTTCCGTATAATATAACTCAACGCTTTCTGGAGCCTTAGACCTTGCTAATATTTTTAGTATTCCGTATCTGGCAAAAATATTACCGGGTGATTTTTTTACATATTCTACCAAATTCACAAGAGCTTTGCGATCATTTTCAAGAATCGTATCAATTAATATCGGAATAAGTACATTATCCTGGCGAAAATGCAGTGCTCTTCGAAGATATGGAAGAGCCTCCACTCTATCTTCCAGAAAATGTATCTGTCCCATGGAGGCATAGACTGTATGCAGGTCCACCTCCTGCGCAAGAGCTTCTTTCTCTCCGGCCTGCAGAATATACTTGAATTGTCTGGCCGCTTTCTCAAATCGTCCCTGCTGAAAATAGATATGAAAACCAAGAATAAAGCGAGGATAGAGGCGTTCCGGATTTGCTTGTGTATAACGCAATAAATACGTCAGTGCAGCATCTGGCTCATCCGTATCCAGGTGAATAACTGCAAGCTTCCACAGACTGATGCTGTAGTAAGCCTGGTTGCTCGCACTTCCGTTTTCCAGTAAAAACAGGACCTGACGATAATGAACTGTCGCTTCATTCATGCGCCCCTGCATGTAGAGCGTCTCGGCCATAGCAAATTCAAGCTCAAGATTGTCGGGTATGTCCGGTATAGCGCGTGCGAGCAGTTTTTGGGCTTCGTCATATTTCTTATTCTGACGAAGAATCCGGGCATAGAGGGAGATATAATCAGGGTCATTCGGGCGAATGCTAACAGCCTCCCTCGCTTCCTCCTCTGCTTCCAGTTTTTTTCCAGCCTGGTAAAGTGTACGGGCATAGGCTGAATGCGCGTAAGCTGTTGGCTCACCGCCGGATTCGAAGAATTTTTTATAGGAAGTCAGGGCTCCCGCTACATTACCATTGAGAGATTGAGAAAAGGCTCGCCTTAGATATATATCAGGATGATCCACATAAGCAGACGGGTCCGCCTGGTTCATTAACAACAGGGATAATAAGACAGGGGTCAGTTTTTTTAAAGGACCGTACATTATATATTTTCAGTTGAGCCCGCTAATCCGATTAGCTTTTCTTCTTTTCCAGAGAGGCTCGCTTTTTACGCATCCAGCGCTCTTTGGTTTTTCGATGTTTTTTCTTTACGTCTTTAGCTTTTGATGTTGCCATAAGTCGATTCTTCACATCCCCGTATCGTTTTCCACCATTTTTCATCTGAAAAAGTTATCTAAGTGATGTTAATAGTGGATAATCTGAAGCTGGCAATGACTCAATGGAGTTTTCATGAAGTATAATTGAAACCTTCCGATAATAAACATGCGGACTTTTCTGTAATGATAAAACTACTGATCAGACAAATTTTTAAAAGATGGCGCGGCCTTATTCCGGTTCTCCTGGTCTGGCTTGTTGCCGGATATTTAATATTTTCGGATCATCACAGGCAGTTACGATCCCTCTTCGCTCCAGAAAGAGTTAACACGGTCAGTCCTGTTTCAAAACACAATATATTCAGAAAGATGTCTTACGCACTCCTGAATCTCCCGGAAGAAGGAACCGAGAAACCGGATAGAGCATTTTTTGATTACATATTGCAGGCAGAAGAGACACTCAAACAGGATACTGGTTTTTTCTGCAAAATGGGATCTTACGTCTCACTCTGTGATATTCCTCCAACAGATTCTGTAAGATTGGACCTGATGGAGAAGGCCTGTGAAAGGATACCACGTTCTGCCGTTACTATCGATGAAAAGTTTCCAACTGACTGGCTGGAACAAATACGGACATGGGATCTTGACAGGAGAAGTCATAGCAGGTATCTGACAGAGCCGGACAGTTACTGGGCAGAGAACCAGGAAAGAGTCCTGAGAGCACTGCAGCTTTCCATCCAGGCCCTGCAGTTCGCCTACGAGATCCCGCCAGAAGTTCACCAGGAAGCAGGCAGACCTACTATTGTAATACCCGCTCTGGTTGAAAAATACGGAAGGGCTGTGTGTCATAAAGAGGCAGGTATAATGGCCTGGGGAGATTTTGTTCGATTTCAAGAGATACGGGCCTACAAGAAAATTTCAGAGAGCGAAGAAGATAAGGTTATTGAAAAATATGCTTACCCGACTGAGACTGATCTGCTGGTTTTAAATTCTCTCAGTGAATCCCGCTCCTATTTAAATGCACTGGAACACTATTCCGGAGGAAGTGTTCCCGATCCCTGGCAGACAGACCTGTGCGGAATAGGAAATATGCTGCTGAGCTGCTATGCCCCGGAAGAAGCAAAGGATATATATAATCGCATGCTCTATTTTTCAGCCAAAAACAATAGAACGTCCATTTACTTAAACCTGGGTAAAATATATGTAATACTTTACAAAAAGTATAGAGATAAAAGTAACCTGGATAAAGCATTAAACTATTTCACAGCAGCCACACAATCATTCTCAACAGAGAGAGATAGTCGATTGATGTTGATTCGCCTGTTTATTGAGAAAAAAGAATTTATCTCTGCTCACAAACAACTTGAACAAATGGCGCGTTTGATGAGAAATCGAAGCAGTGAAGATGAAGACTTCAGAAAACTTGCCCGATTAACGTTGATGGGACTTGGGAAATTCAGCGAAGCTGATTGCTACGCTGATCTGGCTGAACTTTCCTTCGGCAAGCGAAGTCATTGCGAAACAATGCCATACTGAAAGTATATATATAAGTTCAATATTATTTTTTCAACGATGAGCTGAAGCCTCAATCATAATACTTTTTATCTCATCCACAACCGGATGCGTGAAGAAACAAAAAAAGCAGACAGTGGGTGTAAAGACTATGGATTTTCCAAAAGCACCTGGCTCCGCCAGATCAATTCTTATCTGACGGGAGAAGATATTATAACAGACATTTTCAATCATTGACCCATGTATTCTCTCATCCCTTTTGAAATTAGTAATGATTAAAAAATCTCCGTCTCTATCAACTTTCTTAATACGTCCAAATACAGTCAGAACAAGAGGTATAAGTAAAAGGTAAACAGCCGGAAGATAAAATGCTCCTCCCAGGTAATACATAACTGTACAGCCAACGACAGTGAATCCGAGTATCAATGTAATAAGCAGGGAGCTTACTCCAAATTTAAGTATGAAAGTAAAAGGGGATGATAGCTCTTTTTTCATAATTTACGCCTCCGGATATCGGGCTATATAAGAAGACGTTTAGAAATAGTAAGCGACTGTCATAATAGTTTGAAAAACGGAATGATTCAGAGGCTGGACCTGGAATCCACCGGCATTTTATGTCAAAACTGTGCTTTGTTTTGCCTGATTATGCCGATGGATTTTTATGCAATGAAACAAATCTGCCAAAAATTACTGAATTTATTTTGTTGCAGGAGTTTGCGTCGGAGTCTCTTCGAGAGGTGCACATCCACCCTCTTTCATCATTGTTTGATAGAGATCCAGATCTTTTGTCAAATATTTCGCCTTATCAACATCAGGGTTCTTCTTCACAGAGATACTCTCTTTGATCTCTTCACGAACTTTAGGTTCTTCTCGAGCCATAATGTTCTGCTTAATAAATCCTTCTGCTATATACAGACAGCTGTCCAGAGGGAGAGGCCCAATGCGACCGGGGTATTCACGGCGCAACTCTTCACATTTCTGTTGTTTTTGTTCCTGGGTAATCTTAATTCGCTCGTCCAATTTTTCCTGCAGATAAAGTCTTACAACTGTCTCGAGAACTACCTGATCGATAATCGCCTTAACAGAAGCCTTTTCCGTAAAACCTTCTTTTTCGGCAACCTGTTCGATTATACGCATTTGCCGGTATTCTTCATAGTTGTTTTCCGGATCCAGCTTAACAATCATATCCTGCAGTATCGGGTTTGGCGGAACCTGATCGGGATTACACATCAATTTATAGAGTGTCTCTTTCTCGGCATTGGCAAAACGTGATGCTTTTTCAACATATGTGGAATAGTATTCCTCATACTCACTGGTTGTAACTGCATGATTGCCAATCGTCTCAATTACTTTTCCTTTTTTACAACTCTGAACCAGGAAAGGGACGGCCAGAATAAGGGAGATTACGAAGGTTGACTTTTTAATACTTTGAATCATAGTTTCTCTCTTTTTACCTTATTAGTATTGCTTTTTTCCCGGACCGGTATTGCCCTGTCCGGGTTACGCACCTGATGTGGACATGTATAAAGTTTTCCTCGTCTCATGCAAGCGATTAAAAACAGAGGAGCGAGAACTATTTTACCCGGGTAACGCCCGGTGTTCCATCACTCTCATCTCCCTCTTTATCCCGGTTAATTATTGGAGCAGCTAACCTGGAAAGCATGGCAACTATTCCCGGAAGCGCCCGGTTGCCGTTTCCGGCTCCCGAATAAAAGAGAGTATCCTTATTACCGGGTTCAACGGATAAATCAGGGTCTTTTTGCAGCATTTCAATTAAATGAGGCGGTGGGATGCGGAAATGTTCCCCGGCTTTAAAGCAGACCCTCCCCTTTTCATCTTCATACACAGACTCAAATCCGGCATTGGAAGCAAGGGTCCTGATTTTTTCCACAAGAACGAATATAGACGCCACTTCAGGCGGTTTTCCGAAACGGTTTTCCATCTCAGCGGCACAACCCTCTACCTCTTCCAGGTTACGTGCGGCTTCAAACCTTTTGTAAAATTCAATACGTTGTCTTACATCCGTTATATAATTCTCGGGAAGATAAAAATCGGTTTTCAGATTGATCGCTGTTCTGACTTCAACCTCGACTTCTTCACCTTTAAGCCTTCGCACAGCTTCATCAAGAAGTTTTACGTATAGTTCATACCCAACATCCATGATATCCCCGGACTGCTCTTTACCCAGGACATTGCCGGCTCCACGAATTTCAAGATCTCGCATAGCCACCTTGAATCCGCTGCCCAGGTCCTGGTATTCCAGAATTGTGCTCAAGCGCTTCTGAGCATGTTCTGTTAGAATACGTCCGCCCGGATAGAATAGATATGCATACGCCTGACGATTCGAACGCCCCACTCTTCCGCGCATTTGGTACAGTTGGGAGAGGCCGAACATATCGGCTCTATCAATAATCAGGGTATTGACATTAGGCATATCAATTCCGCTCTCAATAATCGATGTGGTTACAAGAATATCATACTTCCTTTCCAGGAAGTCCATGAGAATATCTTCAATTTCATCATCTTCCATCTGGCCGTGCAGAACAGCTATGGAGAGATCCGGTAGAATATCACGTATTTTTTCTGCTGTTGCATGAATTGTCTCTACTCTGTTGTGCAGAAAAAATACCTGACCGTCCCTTTCTATCTCGCGGTTTACAGCCTCGGCAAGAACTGTTTCTGAAAACTCCATTGCATAGGTTCTCACACTCAACCTATCGCGGGGCGGTGTTTGAATGATTGAAACATCTCGAATACCCACCATTGACATATGCAGAGTTCTTGGAATTGGAGTGGCTGACATTGTTAGAACATCCACCATCTTCTTGACGTTTTTAATGGCTTCTTTCTGCGCGACGCCAAAACGCTGCTCCTCATCCACAATTAAGAGGCCCAGATTTTTTATATGATAGTCTTTTGATAAAAGCGAATGTGTACCTATAACAACATCAACCTCTCCTGCAATCAATTTCTTTTTAACCTGAGTAATCTCTCCCCTGGTTCGAAAACGCGAAACCCAGTCCACTTTAACGGGATAATTCGCATAGCGATCGGAAAAATTCCGATAATGTTGCATGGCAAGGATTGTAGTTGGAGCGATTATTGCTACTTGACGTCCCGACATTACAGCCTTAAATGTAGCTCTAATAGCAACTTCCGTTTTACCATATCCAACATCTCCGCATATCAAGCGATCCATGGGGCGCGAAGATTCCATATCACGTTTGACAGACTCGATTGACGAGAGCTGGTCGGGAGTCTCTTCATAAGGGAATTCGGATTCAAACTCTTCCTGCCAGGCTGTATCCTCGGGAAAGTTATAGCCCTTGCGGCTCATACGGACAGCATAAATCTTAATGAGCTCTTCTGCGAATTCTTCAATTCTCTGTTCCACTCGTTCGCGGACCTTTTTGAAGGATGCTTTACCCAGAGAATCCAGTTTAGGATTATCCGTATGAGCAGAATATTTTTGAACCAGCGAAATCTGATCCAGAGGAACAAAAAGCTTATCTTTCTCTGCATATTCAAGAACAAGAAAATCACGAGCTCTTCCAGCTGCCGTAACTCTCTCCAACCCAATGAACCTGCCAATACCGTGATTAACGTGAACGACAAAATCATTTTCTCGCAAATCGAGAAACGATTCAATTGGCGATGATTGTGTGCTTTTAAATTTATTTTTTCTGCGATAGGAACGTCCGAAAATATCAGCATCGCTCCAAATATAAAGATTCTCTTCGGGAAGCCAGAAACCTTCGGAAAGATTACCTCGTATTACGTAAATGGGATAATTATCTTCATCTTTGAATTCTGGTATCTGAATGTTATTTTCATCATCTAAAATTCGAACCGCAACATCTTTTTCGCTGCGAAAAATTCCAGCCACGCGATTTATCTGAGCTGAATAAGGTGATGAAATAACTATTTTAGCTCCTTCTTTTCGAATCCCTAAAATCGTTTCTCTTACATCACGAATTCGCCCCTTGAAAGAAGGGCAGCTGCTAATCTTCCATCTTTCGGAAGGGGACATTTGAACCGGTGCATCTCCATCAGCACCGGGATCGGGAGTATCAAAACCCACATTATCAATGTTAATACAGGGTGAATCTGAATTCTGTAAGAAATTCATTCCTTCATAATCAAGAAGTAAATTTGTATCCAGTGTTACCCTGTTTTTTGATTCTTTTTTCTGTACAGTCTCAAATTCTCGAATTATCTGTTCTGCTCGATTATCGAGACGGTCAGGTTTGATTTTAATCTGAAGCGGTAGCTGCGGAAAAAGCTTGATTATGGATTCCGTTTCCATAACAAGTGGAAAAAGATCTTCTACACCGGGATGTAGAATTTGTGACAG
>JBNKQE010000067.1:0-17052 GCA_050295715.1 Leptospirales bacterium | reverse complement strand
TCGCTCACTTGAACCAACAAGGAGAGCATATGCTTACAACGGAAAAATCCGGTGATTACAAGGTTAAAGATATTAGTCTGGCTCAATGGGGCCGTGAAGAGATCATTCTTGCAGAACAGGAAATGCCAGGTCTTATGGCTATTCGTGAAGAATACGGAAGCCAGCAACCACTCAAGGGAGCGCGTATTACTGGCTCACTGCACATGACAATTCAGACTGCTGTATTGATTGAAACCCTTACTGCACTGGGTGCGGAAATTCGATGGTCCAGCTGCAATATTTACAGTACTCAGGACAACGCCGCAGCAGCTATCGCCGCAGTAGGAATCCCTGTATTTGCCTGGAAAGGAATGAACGAAGAAGAATACTGGTGGTGCATTGAAGAGACTCTGAAATTCGAGGGCGGTCCCAACATGCTTCTTGATGATGGCGGGGATCTTACTGCTTATGTGCACGACAAGCATCCTGAAATGCTTGAGAATATTATAGGTGTTTCTGAAGAGACAACTACAGGTGTTCATGCACTGATCAAGAGATGGAAAGAAGGGAAATTGAAAATTCCTGGAATTAACGTAAATGATTCAGTAACAAAAAGTAAATTTGATAACGTATACGGATGCCGCGAATCACTGGTTGACGCGATCAAGCGTGCAACTGATGTTATGATCGCAGGCAAAACTGCAGTTGTTGCAGGTTACGGAGATGTTGGTAAAGGTTCCGCTCAGAGTCTTTCAGCTCTGTCATGTCGAACAGCTATTACTGAAGTTGACCCCATCTGTGCCCTCCAGGCAGCAATGGAAGGTTACGAAGTTGTCGATATGAACGATGCATGCAAAACAGCAGACATTTTTGTAACAGCAACCGGTAACAAAGATATTATCACTATCGAACACATGAAAAACATGAAAGATGGTGCGATCGTTTGTAACATCGGTCACTTTGATATTGAAATTCAGGTAGAGGCTCTAAAGAAGTTTCCTGGAATCAAGCATACAAACATCAAGCCTCAGGTAGACAAATACACATTCCCTGATGGACACAGTATCATTCTGCTGTCTGACGGACGACTTGTAAACCTTGGTAATGCGACAGGTCACCCAAGTTTTGTAATGTCAAACTCATTCTCAAATCAGGTTCTGGCTCAAATCGAGCTCTATACGAATCCTAAAAAGTATGAAGTTGGTGTTTACACTCTGCCTAAAAAACTTGATGAGAAAGTTGCAGAATTTCACCTGAAAAAGATTGGTGCGAAATTGTCCACGCTCTCAAGAGAGCAGGCTGATTATATTGGAGTTCCTGTAGAAGGTCCATTCAAGCCGGAACAATACAGATACTGATTCGCGTGTAGTAATTGTAAATCCCGAAAGCCATCAGGCTTTCGGGTGCAGGTTTTGTTCAGGGCCTGCGGGCGAACTTGCCCGGATTTCACTGGACTTGCACTTATTTATATAAATAAGCCGGATGAAGCTTGCGGCCTGCGGGCCGCACATTTTTTCGGATTTAGAAATTGGATATTCGTATGGCTAAATACACTGAAGAAAGTATTCGAGATATATTAAAAAAGAAAATCCTGGTGCTTGATGGCGCTATGGGAACCATGCTACAGCGTGAAAATCTTACCGATGAAGATTATGGAGGCAGCGAATTCGCTGGCTGCAATGAGTATCTGGTTGTTACAAGACCTGACGTGATCGAAAAGGTTCATGAGATGTATCTGGAAGCCGGATCAAATATTATTGAAACAGACTCATTTGGATCTACGCCTCTCGTCCTTTCCGAATATGGTATTGCAGACAGAGCATACGAACTATCAAAGAAGGCCGCTGAGCTTGCGCGAAAAGCTGCTGATAAATATGATTCGCCTGATGATCCACGGCTTGTGGCCGGTTCTATGGGGCCTACTACCCGGGCTATCTCTCTTACCGGTGGGGCCACATTTGATGAACTTGTTGAGAGTTTTTATATACAGGCAAAGGGGCTGCAGGATGGCGGAGCGGATCTGTTTTTGCTTGAAACAGCTCAGGATACACTGAACCTGAAAGCGGCTGTAGTTGCCATTGAAAAACTCAGAGAAGACACTTCGGTTATTATTCCCGTTATGATATCCGGTACAATTGAGCCAATGGGAACCATGCTTGCGGGACAGGGAGTCGAATCTCTCGTTGCATCGCTTGAGCATATTAAACCATTGTCATTTGGTATCAACTGTGGAACAGGTCCTGAATTTATGACGGACCATCTTCGCACACTTGGTAAGTCCACTTCGTCTTTCGTCAGCGTTTATCCCAATGCCGGCATGCCTGATGAAGAGGGGCATTACCATGAAAGTCCTGAAAGCCTGGCTGCCGATGTCGCTGAATTCTGCGACCAGGGCTGGGTGAATATTGTGGGGGGATGCTGCGGAACAACCCCCGATCATATTCGTGAGATGAAAAAAGCGGTCAAGGACAAGACCCCGAGAAAGCCGTCCGATGTCCATGGAACTCGCCTGTCAGGAATAGAGTATCTTACAATCGAAGAGGAAAACAGGCCATACATCGTGGGAGAGAGGACAAACTCTCTTGGATCAAAAAAGTTTCGTGAGTTGATAGCTGATGGAAAGTACAATGAAGCGGCTGAGATAGCACGAAAGCAGGTAAAGAATGGTGCTCACATCATTGATATATGTCTGCAGAATTCCGATCGAGATGAATATGCCGATATGGAAGCATTCCTTCCCATCCTCCTGAAAAAGATTAAAGCTCCCCTTATGGTGGACTCCACAAGGACGGAAATTCTGGAGCTTGCTCTTAAGCATTCGCAGGGTAAAGTTGTATACAATTCTGTAAACCTGGAAAACGGTGAAGAGAGATTCTCTGAAATCGCTCCGCTCTATCATAAGTATGGCTTTGCCCTGGTAGTAGGCACCATTGATGACGATCCCGATCATGGGATGGGACTGACCGTAGAAAGGAAACTGGAAATCGCCAGAAAAAGTCATGACATACTTGTTAATAAATACGGTATCAATGAAGAGGACATTGTATTTGATCCACTGGTCTTTCCTGTGGGAACCGGTGATACGGATTATATCGGATCGGCAGAACAGACCATCAAGGGAGTTGAGGCGATCAAAAAAGAGTTTCCTCGCTGTAAAACGATTCTCGGTGTCTCCAATGTGAGTTTTGGTCTTCCCGGTGCCGGTCGTGAAGTGTTGAACTCTGTTTTTCTGCAACACAATGTAAAAGCAGGTCTGGATATGGCCATTGTGAATGCGGAAAAGGTGATGCGATACCCATCCATCCCGGATGAAGAGAAAAAACTAGCTGAAGATTTAATTTTCCATACACCGGAAACTTACGAGAAGGCCCTGGCTGATTTTGCAGCCTTTTACAAGGACAAAAAAGCAAAAGCATCAACATCTGCTGTAGATCGAAAGAGCATGCCGCTTTTAGAGCGTCTTTCCAATGCTGTACTTGAAGCGACTCTGGAAGGTCTCGAGGAAGATCTGGATGAGGCGCTGAAATCCATGGCTCCAATTGAGATTGTCAATGGACCTCTCATGAACGGCATGGCCGAGGTCGGTAAACTTTTTAACGCAAATCAATTGATCGTTGCTGAAGTTCTTCAGAGTGCTGAAGTAATGAAAACAGCCGTGAATGTTCTGGAAAAACACATGGAAGCATCCGATACTTCCATTCGTGCGAAGTTCTTGCTGGCTACCGTAAAAGGAGATGTTCATGATATCGGTAAGAACCTTGTTGAAATTATCCTTTCAAACAATGGTTACAAGGTAATCAACCTCGGTATCAAAGTGGGACCGGATGCAATTATCCAGGCCTGTAAAGAACATGAGCCGGATGCGATAGGTCTTTCCGGATTGCTCGTGAAGTCTGCAGAGCAGATGATTGTTACGGCAGCTGATTTGAAGAAGGCCGGTGTCTCTATTCCAATCATTGTCGGAGGGGCCGCTCTTTCGGAGAAATTTGCCCGCATAAAGATAGGACCTGAGTATAACGGTATGGTTATGTATGCAAAAGATGCCATGCAGGGCCTTGAGATGATGAATCGATATACCGATCCGGATCGAAAAGATGAACTTGTTAAATTCTGGGCAAAAGACACAGGCGAGGAAGCAAAAGAAACAAACCAGGCTGAGAAGAAAGATGTAAATGCATCACCATCTGAAAAGCACGTGTTCTCATATGACTATGGCAAGAATGGTTTACCCAACAGGCCTGTTGATTTGAAAAAACATCGATTGAGCAATCAATCTCTGGAAGATATATTTAAGCTCGTGAACCCGGGGATGCTTTACAAAAAGCATCTTGGCTTCCGTGGAAATACAACGGAAGCTCTGGAGAAAAAAGATCCAAAGTATATGGAACTCCATAATTTGATCGATGAGCTTCAATCCAGTGCTCTCGATAACGGACTGATGAAGGCTGATGGCGTTTACAGATTTTTTCGTGCAGCATCCGATGGCGATGACCTGGTAATTCTTGATGATCACGGGAAGTTCGAACTGGAGCGTTTTCATTTCAAAAGACAGAACAAGGGTGAGCAGCTCTGTCTTGCAGATTATGTGGCACCGCTGGGATCAGGAATGGAAGACTATGTTGCACTGTTTATTGTGACAGCCGGTATTGGAGTCCGCGAAAAAGCAGAAGAGTGGAAAAACAATGGTAAGTATTTACTGTCTCATGGTCTGTCGGCTCTCGCTCTGGAGTCGGCGGAGGGATTTGCGGAATATCTTCATCAGAAAATTCGCAGCCAGTGGGGGATCCCGGACGAGAAAGGTCTTACTCCAAAAGATCTGTTCGGCGGACGATACCAGGGCGCACGATTCTCATTTGGATATCCTGCATGCCCCGACCTTGCTGATCAGGAAAAACTGTTTCGTCTACTGGATCTGCCTGAAGATTTCCCGGTGCAGCTGACCGAGGGTTTTTCAATGGATCCCGAGGCATCTGTATCTGCTATTGTGTTTCAGCACCCTGAGGCCCGCTACTTCTCAGTGGACTGAATTTATTTGCATATTGCTGCCGGTGTTTGTCTTACTCGGGAGCATGATATATTGCGGTATTTGCGACAGGGATGGACCAGGAGAAGAGGGGCCCCGCTATCATCAATATGGATGATGGCAATTCGTATGTATGAAGCGGGGAGTCGCTCGCCCGGGAGAGCCCGGCCTGGCCCCCGGGGCCAGGGTCGCCCGACATGATATTGAAATTTGTAATGTTTGAATTTTATTCACCGCGGTTATGCTAAATCTCTCTATTAGGAGCCTCCGAAAATATCTTTCAACCAGGAGGCACTTTCAGGAAGATGGTATACCCTGCTGTGAGATTAACATTTTCACTGGATAAAAAAGTGGCGGGATCGGGCGTTCCGAAAAGTATATTTTATTAACAATGGAGATTGGCAGAGGTAAATTTATTTTCCTCTGCTCAGGTGAAAAGACGTATGATCAGTGTTTCAGGTTTGGCTGTAAGCTTTGGTAAAAAGCCTTTATATGAAAATGTAAGTATTAAGTTCAAAGAAGGTTGTCGGTATGGCGTGATAGGTGCCAATGGGAGTGGTAAGTCCACATTGATCAAGGTAATGGCCGGTGTGATGGAGACTTCTGCTGGAAGCGTATCTGTAGATCAGGGGGTACGAGTCGGATACCTGAAACAGGATCATTACGAATACGAAAATGAGACGGTGATGAACACCGTTCTAATGGGCCATGACGAACTCTGGCCTATCTCTCGTGAGAGAGATGAGATTTACTCAAAAGAAGAGATGACCGATGATGATGGAATTCGTGCTGCTGAACTTGAAGAGCAGTATGCTGACCTGGGTGGTTATGAATCTGAGAGTGTTGCCGGAGAATTACTGGAAGGTCTTGGGATTCCCACAAATCTTCACAATGAACCACTCTCTACATTGACAGGCGGTTTTAAACTTCGCGTTCTACTTGCCCAGGTTTTGTTTCAGAAGCCTGATGTCCTTCTCCTTGATGAACCAACAAACCACCTGGATATAAAAACTATTAACTGGTTGGAGAATTTTCTTATATCTTATGATGGTGTTGTTATTGTAATCTCTCACGACCGTCACTTTATGAACTCTGTTGCCACACATATTTGTGATGTTGATTATGAGACCATAACTGTTTATCCCGGAAATTATGACGATTATATGCTTGCGTCAACTCAAGCACGTGAGCGAATGAGCGCTGATAATAAGCGCAAAAAAGAGAAAATTGCTGAGCTTCGCGAGTTTGTGAATCGATTCAGTGCAAATGCAGCCAAGTCCAAACAGGCGACCTCCCGTCAGAAGCAAATTGAAAAGATTAAAGATGCAATGGTTGACGTCAGGCCTTCTTCGCGGCAGTCTCCTTATATTCGCTTCAATATAAGGACAAAACTTGGTAAGGATGTAATCAAGGCCGAGCAAATATCAAAAACATATGACCAGAAGATATTTGAGAATCTGGATATCACAATTGGACGCGACGAACGAGTCGGTATTATCGGAACAAATGGTGTCGGGAAAACCACTCTCCTCAAAGTCTTAATGAAAAATATTGAGCCTGATTCCGGATCTGTAACACATGGTGAAACTGTCTCTACATCTATTTTCCCTCAGGATCATCGCGAAGGTATCGGAGAAGATGCTGATTCACTTGTTGACTGGCTTTATCGTGGACTGGAAGGTGATGTGGACCAGACTGTAATACGTAGTATTCTTGGTCGAATGTTGTTTAGCGGGGATATGGCTCTGAAGTCCACCTCCGTTCTTTCCGGTGGTGAAAAATCCAGGCTGATTATTGGTAAGATGATGCTTCTCGAGAACAATGTTCTGGCTCTCGATGAACCAACAAACCACCTGGATCTTGAATCAATCGAGGCACTCAACTATGCTCTCTCGGAATTCGAAGGATCTATTCTTTTTGTATCTCATGATCGTGAGTTCGTCTCATCTCTTGCAACCCGGATCATTGAAGTGACACCGGAGGGTATTATTGATTTCCCCGGAACTTACGAGGAGTATCTGGAAAGAGAAGGAGATGCTTTTTTCAAGCGATTGAGCGGTGGACCGGTTATTCAATCTTGATTGGTTAAATTACCAATAGTTCTGGATGCTAAACCAGGAGAGAAGAATTCACTGAAAATGATATCTCTCTTCCGGTTTAGCGCTTCATTTCTATTCGTAGATATACTCGTAAGTAATATTGCATGCCTTTTTTAGCATTGCAGATACTCCACAATACAGGTCCTGCGAAAGTTCAATTGCCCGTTTGAGTCTGTCTTCAGGCACATTCCCTTTTACAATATATTTCATGTGAATTGATGTGAATACTTTTGGATGTTCCTCACTCATTTCCGCAGACGCTTCAACGCGGAACTCATCTGGAGGAACCTGCATTTTTCTCAATATTGAAATGACATCCATTGCTGTACATCCTGCAAGTCCATGAAGAACCAGTTCTTTCGGTCTGGCCGCTTTATCTTCCCCGCCTACAGCTGGAGCTGTATCCATTTCAACCGGGTGTCCGCTATCGGCAACTCCCGTGAAACTCATTTTTTCGTTTAATACTACCTTGACGTGCATGGGCCCTCCTGATATATTTCAGTGCTGCGTATTATTCTACTATTCTCTATCTCTGTCACGAATTTTTTATTTGAAATTGTGGCTGCTGGATAGTCCGCGTGCACCGGAAATTTATCGGTAGACTTGTAATCTTTCGTTAAAAACCGGTGCACAATGTTGAATTTCGAGTGTTTAATGTTGAATGAAATGACGTAGCAGACAAAGATGTGGTGCACCCGGATAGTCTCACTTGCTTGCAAGCATGAGGCGATTTCATTATTTGTATATCTTAAGCATATTCTGTCATAAAATCTAATGGGATCTGTTAAGCTTAAATACTCTGTCTGTTGTATAATATTCGGGATATGCCCTTATTGTTGGATCTCTCAATCTGGATAATTCATATATTCGCTTTTGTATCGGTCACCTTTTGGATATAATACCTGGGTAGTTTCAATGGCATATGAAATGATTTTGCGATCTCTGTTATATCGCGGTGTAGGAGCCGTATCAATTTTTTCTCGGATACCCAGGATGATGGTCGTAGGGATGCGAAGGTAGTGTAATTCTCTGTGACCAGCCGATTTTCTTGAATTTTCCGGGAATTTTTGAACTTTTTATACTCCGTCTTTGTATGAGTGAACAAATTCGAATGATTGGCGAGCCCTTCCGAGGCTCCCGTTCGACCCTCCTGGTCCCAGGCTTCTTCTACGAAAGATTTTTTAGTGGATACGTGAGATTTATAAAAGTGAGGAATCTTCCTCTCGCTTCATATTTCCAGTGTTTGCTGGATGATCCTCTGCTGGATGATAAGTTGAGTTTTTTAATGGGTCGCAAGTGGAAGAAGGAATACCAGGCTGCGGGTCAGGATCTTCGTCGGGTTAATTTTTATCCTGAGGAGCGTGATTGGGCCCGTCTTTCGGCCATGTCCAATGCCACAGGTTTTTCTCGTTGTTACATTTTTGTTTTTCTGATGCTTGTGGATATGGGGGTGATCTCTCTGAAAAATAGTGGAACTAAACCATATTCAAGGAATAGAGTATGGAATCCTTTGACCTTTTGTTCGGTTTTACTCGATTCAAGAGATAGAAATTTAACAAGGACACTCCAAATATAGACAAAAAGCCCCGCTGGAAGGGGACCAGCCGTTGGTTTGCGGCAAAAAGAAGCAAACTCGCATTATCAGGCGAAAGTCGGATAGCATAAAATTGTGTCCGGGGATACCGCATGTTTACTCAACAGCGTGATTGGTTACTTGATAAAACAATTCACCAATTTCATAGCTGAATTGTTTCTTTCCATTTAATAGGCATTCAAAATAATGATTTATTCACTGAGTTACCTAAAGTTTGTGCTTGCTTTCGATGTCAGATCCGTCTCTGGTGTTTTTGTATGCGCGTTTTGATACAGAGAGTGAGTAAATCCAGTGTAGAAATTTCCGAAAGAATATTCAGTGAAACAGGAAAGGGCCTTCTTTTATTGATTGGAATCGGTCCGGAGGATACTGAAGATACTTGCCGGTGTATGATTCGAAAGATTCTGGATATGAGAATTTTTGAGGATAATTCGGGAAAAATGAATCTGTCTGTTCTGGATATAGAAGGTGAAGTTATGCTTGTTTCGCAATTCACATTATATGCATCCAACAGAAAAGGGAACCGGCCCTCATTTACAGGTTCTGCTTCTGCAGAAATGGCACGTAAGCTTTTTGAACGATTTACTGATATCGCTTCTGAAATAATCCCCGGGAAAGTAAAAAGTGGGGTTTTCGCTGCTGATATGAAAGTCGGTCTTGTGAATGATGGTCCGGTCACAATCTGGCTTGATTCAAGCGAGTTGCCTGGTAATTGCTCTTAATAAGAAGTTCAAAATGTCTCAATAAATTTACATATCCATGCCGGGTAATGCCGGCATGGATTTATTGTCAATTCTTCAGGCCGGTTCGTAGTAGCAGCGTTTGGGAGATACTACCTTGCCTTCCTTTTTTAATTCACCAATAATTTTGGTTACATCTTTTCCATCCATACCGGTGGCTTTTGCTATATCGCCGGATCGGACTGGTTCTTTTGCCTTTTTCATGGCGTTCAGAACTTTTGTGGTTTCGCTGGCTGCCATTGCATTCTCCTGGTCCAGTTTATTTCTTGAGTGGTTTGTCACTTCTCAAGCTCTGTGACTCTGAAATTGAATAGTTTATTGTGTCAGACTCAGAACAGAGGCCTTGATTCGCTACGAAAAAATAATTATAAGCTGGAATTTGAGGGTGTTTGCAGAGTACTAAAGAGCTTACTCTAAGTTTATGTATTTCATTCACCGACTCCGGACGCAGAGAAATCGGTGAACAGTCATGAATGGTCCAGAATCAAATATGGATCCTGTTGATAGAGTCACTGATGCGTCCATTAATTTTGAACATAATGTAGTTTATATCATTTGTAATATCTTTTGAAAATTTAGTAACATATCTGACGGCATGTGTGAAGTTTTGAGAGAACATTTTCCCCTGAATTTCTCTCAGGGAGTAGTCCATCTCTACTAACAAGTGTTTCATGTTTCTAAACATGCTATTGGCTATGATCAGGCCCTCTTCTTCCAGGGTCTTGCTTGAAATTTCAACAGGAAACTTCTTTTCCACTTCCATTGCTAGCTCTGCAAAATCACCTATTGTATCTTCCATTTCACTCAGGTATTCTATGTCGAGTTCGTTGTATTCAAACTCGGGCAGATCTTTCTGCAGACGTTCTTTCATCCTGATAAATTGTTTGATGAGTGAGTTCCTCATAAACTTCACTCCAAAATGATCTCTGTGTGTTGTTTTCAGGGATATTCGGTCTCTTCCCAGATATATTTTGTCACTGTAATTCTCTGGCAGGTCGGACTGTGAGATGGTATACAGTTTAATCAGAAAGCTATCAGGGGAATCGTCTATCGTAACCAGTCTGGCAATAAGAAGGTGCTGGTTCATTGAAAGGTAGTAGGAATTTGTTTCAAGGAGCGCCGAGTAGTAACACAAATCGTACTGTAAATAATCTTTAAATTTTTCCAGTAGATTTTTGTGAGTCTTTAGTATGACGTCCAGTCCGGCTTCTTCCTCCGTGGAGGTCTCACCTGTAGCTATATAATTGTGGTCAGGAGTTATCAGAACCCTGCACTTTTCCAGGAAGAACTCAAGATAGATATTTTTTCGTATTTCCTGCTGAAAACCATCCAGATGAATCCTGGGTACTTTCATGAGGTCTATTTGCGCAATCTTTTTTAGGGTTTCCATTTACTTGTTCTCCTGATACGATTCTAAAAATGAATCGTATCATTTAATACACACTCTGACAGGACTACGTCAAGTAGAATCACAGTATTAGCATTGTATCGCCATAAGAATAAAAACGATATTCATTATCCACGGCATGTTTGTATATCCTTTCTGTTAAGTCAATGCCTGTAAAAGATGCTACAAGCAGAATCAGGCTGGAACCTGGCAAGTGAAAGTTCGTCATGAGTCCGTTAATGGATTGAACTGTGTCCGGCGGGTGTATAAAAATGTCAGTTATATCATTTGCTTCAACGTAAATGCCTCCGGTCTTTCTATATTCCGTTTCGAGGGCGCGCAGTGTTGTAGTTCCCACAGCAATCTTTTTGCCTGTGAAGCAAGTATTAAGTAGATTCGCTGTTTTCGATGGAAGAAAATATTGTTCTTCATGAAGGCGTTTCTTCCGGAAATTCTCCGTACTGAGAGGTGCAAACGTTCCATATCCAATAACCAGTTCCAGATCAGCAAAATTAACGCCCTTTCTGTGCAGGGACTGCTCCAGTTCCGGGGTAAAATGAAGGCCTGCAGTGGGAGCAGCCACGCTTCCCGAACCGGCTGCATAAATAGTCTGATAGCGAACTCTATCTGCATGATCAGATTTTCGCCCAAGATAGGGAGGTATGGGCATAAAACCATATGTGTTAAAAAACTCTTCCGATTTTTCTATATCGGGCCATGCATCCAGCGCCAATGAATCAGATCCGGTTGTCAGGTCTATAGCTCGAAGTATTGACTCTTTTGAGCCTGCTGCCGGTCGACCCCTGTAAACAAATCCAACTGATGATAATGGAGAGTTCTCTCCATAATATAGGATTTCTCCATCTTTGAGTTTCCCCGCTCCTTTCATCAGACATATCCAGGTTGACGGAGTTCCAGGGGCTGCGTGCAGGAAGGTCGCTTCAAGTTGTCCGCCCGTAGATCTTTTCAGGGGGACCCGTCTGGCTGAGACCCGTGTATTATTTCGGATAAGCAGATCGCCAGAATGCAGGAATGATGAAATATTTTTTACCCGGGTATCAATTATTTCTCCAGTATCTCGAAAGGCCACAAGAAGTCGAGCTTCATCTCTCTTCTGGGCTGGATAGCGGGCAATCAGTCTGTCAGGAAGGTCAAATTGAAGTCTGCTGAAAGGACCTTCCCATTCCCTGTAATTCGATTCAAAATTCATTTCAATTATAAGCGGTGTACACGGTAATGGCACATTCAGGGCTTTCCCAAATGATAGAATTGTGGCAAAATGTAAAGAACCGCTTCATAGGTCCAATCATTGTTAAAATCAATACGGATCGAAATTGGAGAATCGGACTTCTGGCGATCGTGCTTGGAGTCATTGTTATTTCAGGCATCAGAGTTGCTTTCTACGAGCAGAAGAGTTTTTCTTTGATGCAGCTCAGTCGAAGTGATTTTGAAGATTATTTGCGAGCAGCTCAGAAATTCGCCGATGGTGAAGATCCGTATCTCACAGATCAGATTGATGAACTGAAATCCGGTGACTGGAAAGCCGGGGATCTTTTTAATCCGGATCGCCTCTCACTGGCTATGAAGAAACTCAGCGGAGTTGGCACATATCTGTATCCGCCTCTGATGGCCTTTTTATTGCTTCCATTAAGCTCTCTATCCTATATGGCAGCCTCCCTTGTCTATCAGACTCTATCATCTCTGGCATTACTCGGATTTGTCTATTTTGTGAATCGCAGATCGCGTAATGCAGGTGCTAACGAGCGCGTTGTGTCACTGTCTCTGATATTCTCACTTCTCGTTATTGTGAGCTTTTTAACCGGAAATGCAACCAACGGGAATGTAGGTTTCTTTTTGATTTTGCTATCTGCCGCAGGACTTCTCTATTCGTTTGATGGAAAAACTATCCTTAACCTGGTCGGTGGTTTCCTTCTCGGTATTGCCGCGATCCTGAAAATCACTCCCGGCTTTCTTGGGCTTGTCCTTCTTGGTGGACGAAGATACACCGCCATTGTCGGGATGGGGTTTGGTGCTCTATTCGGACTGATTCTGCCTGCCGCCGGTTTTGGCTGGTCAGGAAACCTGGATCACCTGGAGAACTGGAAAGATCTTATAATAGATAACTATTCAAAGAATGCTATAGTTCGCCCCTGGGCCAACAATCAAACTGTATCGGGGCTTGCCGGAAAATATTTTTTATACGGATCTGACTCGAAACAGGATCGATATTCAATGCCTTTTTATGGAGGCGAGGGTTTCGGAGATACAGAGCATATCAGCCTGGTTGCCAATGGAGTTCGTGCAGTCAATTACACCTTGATCCTTTCGGGTCTGATTGCTTCGCTGATTTTTGCCTATCGTACAAGGAAGAAAAATTTTGAGGGAAAGGATGCGCTTTCCAATCCCGGAATTATCAGATTAACATTCCTTGCCATGCTGATATCATTGCTTGCCTCCGGAGTAAGCTGGTACCATGCCTACAGTGTAATCTTGATCCCGCTCTTCTATCGACTGAGGACTCACTTATCTGGAGATTTCCCCGCATCCTCTCTGGAAAAGAAATTCTTTTACATGCTGGGATTTTTTGGATTTTTACTTTCGTCATTCTCTTCGCATGTTCGTGATATGGTAGCCATGTATTCAGTGTTCGTTTATCTGGGTCTTGCTATTACAGGTTATCTGCTCTGGATAACAATGAACAAGGATGGTGATCATGGTATTTAACTCTGCCGTTTTTATATTTTTTGCTGTCATTGTCCTGTTTATTTATTACTTGCTTGGACAATTTGAGCACGGAAAAAAATTCCAGAACCGATTTTTACTTGTAGCCTCTTATTATTTCTATGGCTACTGGGACTGGGTATTTCTCGGATTAATTGTAATTTCCACTTTCACCGATTATTTCGTAGCACTGGGAATTGAAGCATTTGACAATGGGACGGATGCCGGAAACCGGAGACGCAAGCAGTTATTATGGACATCCATGTTAGTCAATCTGGGACTTCTCGGTGCATTTAAATACTACGACTTCTTTATTGAAAGCTTCGTCCTTATGACGCAAAGCATTTCACCGGAATTTTTTCAGGATGGAGGATCATCTCTACTTCTTCGCGTTACGCTTCCGGTCGGGATCAGTTTTTACACGTTTCAAACAATGTCTTATACAATTGACGTATACAGACGTGTGATTCGAGCCGAGCGAAGCCTTCCCGATTTTGCCCTTTTTGTATGTTTCTTTCCACAGCTTGTTGCCGGTCCTATTGAGCGTGCCGGGGATTTGATGCCAGCCCTGAAGGGAGTGCGGAAGATAAGGATCCAGGATATTGAAAAGGGATTCTGGTTGCTGCTCCTGGGCTTTTATATGAAAACCTATGTGGCAGATAATCTTGGATCACTTGTTGATATGGTCTACCTGGCGGGCAAGGGTGTTTATGCATCGAACCCTGAACTTGCCGCAGGACACGATGGATCGCATGTGTTCGCATCATCAATAGCATTTACCTTCCAGATTTATTGTGATTTCGCAGGATACAGTTTTATTGCCATGGGGATTGCGAGGCTTCTGGGTATAAAACTGAGTCAGAACTTCAATTCGCCGGAATTTTCAAAATCTCCGGATGAGTTATGGAAGAGATGGCACATTACTCTGGGAAGGTGGGTGCAGGATTATATTTATATCCCGCTTGGCGGAAGCCGTATGGGGGAGTTTCGCAAACATTGGAATTTATTTGTAACATTTGTACTTATGGGATTCTGGCATGGTGCCAACTGGACCTTTGTTCTCTGGGGTGCCTACCAGGGTGCCTGGATAGCTATCGCAGGTATTATGAAAGAGCGCAGAGAACCCCTTGAAAAACATCTACAGGGGTTTGCCCGGTCCGGAGTTCTTGTTTCAAAAAGGATGGCTGTATTTCTCGGGTTTGCGATAACCGCCACTCTTTTTCGCGCTTACGATCTTCATCATTCAATACTTTTATGGAAATCCATGTTTACCCTGCCCTGGACGGGTAGCAGTATATATCCTGGAGTTCCTGAGATAAGCAGCTATGCAGGCGATATTTTCAAGAAACTTGCCATTTTAATCGTTATTGATTATATGGCATTTAAGAAGAACTCAATTTACTGGATTTTCGAACAAAAGACCTGGATTCGAGTTATCGTCTATACGGTATTATTCTACCAGATTGTTATACAGGGGGTCTTTGGAAAAGATGTCATTTATTTTGCTTTTTAAGAAACCTGCTTTCTGGATCCCATTCGCTATTTTCGCATGCATTGAAGTGGCTGTGCGGATTTTGCCGGCTCATTATGGCGAAGGCGCCGGTATATTTTTAACGAATCAACGAAAGATTCTCGCTGAAAGTGAATATCCTGAATTCGATTATGTTATTCTGGGTGATTCGAGAAGTCTGAGCCTTATGGGGCATCCGCCAACACAGGCCGAACCCTACAGTATATATAATTTCAGTCTGCCGGCTCTCGGGTCCAACTATTACCGTTTTATGCTTGATAAGATTTTGCGAAATCGAAAGAACAAGCCAGCCGCGGTAATCTTCGCTGCAGATCCACAGGCATTTTTTGTCGGATACGACTCGCCGATTAATGATCCTGAAAGGCTGTATACGGACTCGCATCAGACTACCCTTGTTGAATACATAAGGAATCGTATTACAAGACGGCTCTCTATGGTTTTTTACGGACGAGATAAAGTCGCTCCTGAGCATCCTGTTTTTACCCGCGAGATGCTCTGGGATTTTTTTTCCCACAGATATTTGCATCTATTTGATCCGGGTGAGATATTGAATAATTACTCCGGTCCAGAAAGAGTATTTTTATTAAAAGAATCATTGCCTCTTGTCTACCGGACTTATAAATACAGAGATGCTGTCCGTGGTTTGCCATCGACTGTCAGGAGCCTGGTAAACCCTGAAAAACCTCTTCCGGATATTTGTAATACATGCGACGGTGTAGTGAACCCGGTGTGCCATCCCAAAACCAGTAATTATACTGGGAACATGAGAATTGCGCAGGGTCTTTTGAAGCGTTATGGTCAGATCAATCTCGGGGATCGCCTGACTCCCGTGGAGAGAATTGGATACCTTTCCATTCGTGAGAGTCAGGTTGAGATGCAGATCAAGGCACTGAATAAAGCCAGACCGGACCTCAAGCTGCTGAAGGAGTTTATTGAGTATGCTCTTTCAGAAGGAGTCAAGGTAATTATTACAGATGTGCCTCCTATTGATAGATACAAAGATACACAGTATCATAAACTCTATTATCCTGCAGTTGAAGAGTTGATTGAGAGATATCCCGATGTGAAAATGATTCGTTTCCCCAGAAAGTATTATCCGCTGGAATACTATGTGGAACAGGTGCACTACGAGTGCAAAGGTGCCGGTGTTTTAAACAGGGATTTCTATAAATCGGTCATTCCTGAAATTTTGAAATTTGCTCCCCCTTCAAAGGATAAACGTATTCGCTCCTTTGAACAGCTGAGTAAAATTAAAAATTAAGTTAAACGTAACAATATAAACTCCACACGATTTTACAGTGATGGAGTTAAAGAATACTTTCCGGAGAATCCGGATTGTTTCCGTAAAAGTAATAATATTAACAGGATTGGTGAGACTCCATTGAAAAAAATCATATACTACCCGGTTTTTGTCTTTCTGCTATTTTTTGCTGTAGATAAATTGATGCTCCTGCCCTCGTTGCAGAGGCTGACTCAATCTGATCCCACCTATCTCTATTTTAATTATAAACACGAACTTCTCGACGAACTCGAAAGTGTTTATAATGAGATTCAAAAGGAGAGGAGTTTCGGGAAGCCTTCTCGAAAGGTGATGGTGATTCTCGGAAGTTCACGGCTTCTCTATTTTGATTATAAAGAATTTGCGCGAAACTACCCGGATTGGGAATTGTTCAATTTCAGCGCTCCTGTAACAACTCCTGCCTACTACTCCTATATCCTTGAGCGGATTATCGAAAGAGGGATTCGTCCGGATTATGTTGTTCTTGAGGCGGATCCCTTTCAGTTTAACGAAGGATCCGATGCATTTCGCAAGTCAAATCTGGGATTCAGTTTTGATCTGCCTTTCATATTGAATCATTTCTCTTTATTTAAACGCAGTGAGGTGTCATACTTCCTTGCGAGAACTCTGTTTGCCAGTTACAGGTACCCGCCGGATATAAAGAAATTACAGGCCAGGCAGAAGAACTCCATGGATAAG
>JBNKQE010000066.1:0-17295 GCA_050295715.1 Leptospirales bacterium | reverse complement strand
TCATTTATATCTGTGATTGATTTTCGCATCGAAAGAAAAGATAAAAGTATTTGCTGGATAGAGCACCACTCCCGGTCTATTTTTAATGATGATGGGATTTTTCCCGGATTGCAGTTCAGTAACCGCGATATAACGACACGAAAAGAGTATGAAACTGCTCTGGAGGAGAGCGAGGCTCGACTCCATCAATTATTTGAAAACATGAGCAGCGGTGTGGCTGTCTACAGAGCTATTGATAATGGGAAAAACTTTGTTTTTTCTGCAATTAACAGAGCAGTTGAAAGTATTGAAAAAGTAAACCGAAAAGACCTTGAATTCCAGCAAAAAATGATTCTGGACACCATTCCGGTTAGCGTCATTCTCACAATGGGCCCCGGACAGAAAATCATTTATAACAATCCGAACCTGCTAAAACTTTTCAAATTCAAGAATATTGAATTTTCTACTCTGAATACACTTTTGCCAATTATCTTCCCTGACAGGGTATACAGAGAGACAATTATAATTAAATGTATACCTGCCCCGGCACTGACAATGGAATCTGATGCATTGATATCACCGGTTGAAGCTGAAATTAAAACAGGTGATGGCGAAGTTTATAAGCATTCACTCTTCCACAATTGATAATCTGACATTCAAATTTACGGATTTTAGAATGAATTCTCCCAGGTGCTCTTCAATATAATTAATAACGCCAGGGATATAATAGTTCAAAGAAATATAACATCGGGAAAGATTTTTATAACAGAAGAACATGACAGAGATGAGGTAGTCCTGAAAATTAGCGATAACGCGGGAGGAGTTAATCCAGAAATTCTACATAAAATTTTTGAGCCTTACTTTACGACCCGTGAAAAAGGAACGGGAATTGGTTTATATACGTCAAAGAAAATTCTGGAACATGGGAGCCTGCATAGACGTAGACAATTCCAGTGATGGGGCGATATTCACAATAGCCATACCTGTTAACGAATAGTTTATTGAATTGTTCAAATCTGAAGGAGTGGAAAATTCCATGATTGGTTTCACACTAATGAAACCCCCGACAAACTGCATGTCCTGGGGACCTGCTTCTGATTGAGTCAATTGAATAACCTCATCACCTTCCAAATAAATACTTTATTTATATACCTTATTTAAGAATCTAAAAATGACATCCCAGTATTGATCGGCGTAAGTAGACTGCAGATCGTTGTGCCCCCCTCCCTCAATGGCCACAAATGTCTTATCCCCTTTGTATTTGTTATAGATCTCCCTGCCCATATTAAATGAAATAATACGGTCGTTTGTTCCATGAATAACAAGAAGCGGAACGTCTATATTTTTCAATTTACTAACATTGTTAAAGGAATTACCGGCCAGCCAGGAAAAAATACCGAGTCCCGAGGACCTGGCCTGGTCAGCAGCATCGGTCAATGGTGAAACCAGAATCAATCCGGCAATCTCTTTATTTTGAGCAGTGTTAACTGCAGCGGTTGTCCCTATGGATCTGCCCATTATAGCTATATTTCCTGGAGAATAAGCAAGATCCGCGGTAAGAAAATTATAAACCGCTTTACCATCGCTGTAGATCCCCTTCTCGCTTGCATGTCCCTGACTTTTTCCATAACCGCGATAACTTACGCCTGCTACATTTATTCCTGAATTGCGAATCCGCTCCAGATCCGGAATTCGATTATATATATTGCCTGCATTACCATGAAAATAAAGAAGAAGCTTGTCTGAATTCTTCGCAGGAAAAAAAAGGAGATAGATCTTGATATTGTCCTCAGTGCTGACGGTAAACTCCGCAACATTTTCAGGCATATCATCAACGGACGGTATATATGTCTTATCCGGATAAAATGCCATGTAGTTCACAACAGACTCAAATCCGCTCATAATGAATATTACCACCGCTAAAAATATTACATAGCTTAATATATATTTTTTTCTCAAAGGAACCTGCAAACTCTTGAATATTGAATAACCCGAAACCAGCATCATAATACAAATTTCAGCACGAACTGTCAATTTTGATTGGCTGAACAGGAATAAAGTGTCTGAATTATCCCTGTCTTAAGACATAAATTACAATGGTTTTTCTTATTTTATCAGATCACTCCAATCCATTTATAAAAGGGATGTGACCCTGATGTTCCGTTTCCATTCCCTTTTTTGAATGGACACAGAAGCCACCGGGAAAAAAAATGATTGTATGCCATCACATTACAAAGGACACCCTACATTTCACCCATGGCACTCGCTGAGCCCCGGTGAAGATGCCCCTGAAATTCTTAACGCAGTAATTGAAATTCCAATGGGATCCAAGGTCAAATATGAACTCGATAAAGCGAGTGGTTTGATCATGGTGGATCGCATCCTTTATGGATCGTTGCACTATCCTGCAAATTACGGTTTTATCCCACAAACATACTGCGAAGATAATGACCCGCTGGATATTCTGGTCCTTATGCAAGAACCGGTTTATCCACGATCAATCATGGAAGCTAGAATAATTGGCGGAATGAAGCTTATAGATATGGGCGCTGCAGATGATAAATTAATTGCAGTACATATAGCAGATCCTGCTTTTGCTCACTATCGTGATATTTCAGAATTACCTCCTCACAATCTTGAAGTTCTTAGAAAATTCTTCGAAGACTATAAGTCTCTTGAGAAAAAGAAGGTTGCTGTAGAGGATTTTCTAAACGCCAAAGAGGCTCAAAAAATCACTCTGGATGCGATTGAACTTTATAAGGAAAATGCTGATAAACTTCGATCTCTACCCGAATAAATCAACAAATTGAATAACCATCCCTGATTTCCATTGATCACCCTTGAAATAAAGGGATGGTTTCCTTTTAACTATCCGTCTGATGCAACCACCCGGGTAGCTCCTGGAATGCTACAGATTAAATGAAACTTCTTTTTCATACGTTTTCCCGCCGTTTGAAACAGATGCCTTAACTTTATAATCACCTTTGTCAGAAGCATTGAATTCGGCAGCGTAGTGAAACATTCCACCACCTTCCATTATCTCCGTATTATTGGTGAGAGAATTTCCATCGGGACCTGTTACGGTCAGTTTCACATCAGCATCTTTTACAACCTTGTTTTCCGGTTTTTTCATTAATGTTACTGTCAAAATATGGTCCGCACTGGAAGAGTGATCCATAGAGACTCCCATCTTCTTCATCATATCCATGTGATCTTTCATTGTAGTCACGTCAAACGCAGCCTGAAGTGTATCGTCGAGCATTACGACTTTCGTTTTTGCCGTGTTATGCGTACCAACCATGGATCCGTGGTCATGTTTCGAATCCTCTCCTGAACAGCTAACCGAAACCGCACTCAATATAAGAGTTACTGTTACCGCAATAATACTTTTAGTTTTCATTTTTACCTCAAATTATTTAATCGGATACGAATTGGATACAAACAATAGTAAACAATAAGACAATCACACTTCTATGTAATTATAGAACAGACGAAAATTCATTTTACAAATCGTATTTTTCTCAATTCAAATGCCCCCGGAATCTTTACGAAATGGTCCGGCTTCCCCCTTCTTCAAACGCCTGAGCTGGATCAATTCATAAATCACAGGAATCAGAATAAGTGTAAGTATAGTAGATGTAAAGAGTCCTCCAATCATCGGTGTGGCAAGGCGTTTCATGATTCGAGCACCGGATTCAGTAGCCCACATAATTGGTATAAGACCCAGCATAGTTGTCGCAACTGTCATTATCTTTGGACGAACCCGGCTTACGGCCCCTTCCATAATTGCAGCACGAATTTGCTGCGGACTGTGCAGCATGCCGCCCGAGTGCATTCTACGAATAGCGCCATCAAGGTATACAAGCATAACAATTCCGGTCTCAGCCGCAAGTCCTGCAAGAGCAATAAACCCAACATCAGTGGCAATGGAGCGATTGTAACCGAGTATATACATCATCCATATACCACCGCTTACTGCAAAAGAAAGTGATCCGATTATGATAAGAGTCTCAGTTATATTCTGAAAATGAAAATAGAGAAGCAGAACTACAATCAGCAGTGCCACCGTACTTGCAGTCATAATTCTTGCAGCTGCCTTACGCATATACTCATACTGCCCGCTCCAGATCAGCGTCACTCCGGGAGGATGTAAAACATTCCCCTTCTCTATTGATTCGCGTATTCTCCTTTTCGCAGCTTTTACATAATTTGACACATCCATTCCGGGTTTCAGATCTATATAGATCCAGGCAGTCTTTCGTGCGTTTTCCGTTTTGATTCCCGGAGGACCTTCACTTATAGATATGTCCGCAACCTGAGAGAGAGGAATACTCGCTCCTGTGGGTGTTGTAACGTAGACATCTTTGATACTGGAAATGGTATCCCTGAGTTCGCGGGGGTATCTAACGTTAACCGGATAACGCGCAAGCCCCTCCACCGTATATGTTACATTCTGACCGCCAATTGCCGTCTCAACGACATTGCGAATATCCCCCGGAGTCAGACCATATCTTCCGGCAGCCCTGCGGTTCACATCTATATCAATATAACGACCTCCCATCACTCTCTCCGATACAACGGAAGCTGTCCCGGGTACATCCTTTAGTAAAGCCTCAAGCGTTGAGCCGTATTTGGCGAGGACTGCAAGATCATCCCCCAGAAGCTTTATACCTACCGGAGTCTTTATTCCTGTGGTCAGCATATCTATTCTGGTTTTAATAGGCATGGTCCATGAGTTTGTAAGCCCCGGGAAACGGACATTTTTGTCAAGCTCCTGGATTATATCTTCAATCTCAAATCCACTCCGCCATTCAGAGCGGGGTTTTAACTGGATGGTTGTCTCAATCATTGTCAGCGGGGCTGGATCTGTAGCCGTCCTTGCACGTCCAACTTTTCCAAGGACAGAGTTTACTTCGGGAGTCTGCTTAATGATTGCATCCGTCTTCTGTAATAGTTCCCGGGCCTTCGTTATTGAAATTCCGGGAAGCGTTGTCGGCATGTAGAGGATATCTCCTTCATTGAGCGGAGGCATAAACTCTCCACCTGCAGGACGAATCAAGTATCCACCGGAAGGAGATGGAATTCCTGTAATGGGCAACAGACTGATCAATAAAAAGATACCGGATCCAATTAAAAACTCTCTTTTTTTATCAAGAGCTTTTTCAAGTAGCGGAGTGTAAACACGTATGAGAAACTGAGAAATGGGGTTATCGCTTTCGCGTCTTATTGGTCCTTTAACAAACCAGCTCATCAATACGGGGATAACAGTAATGGCAATTACGGATGAGAAAGCCATGGCAACAGTTTTAGTAACAGCCAGTGGTTTAAAAAGCCGTCCTGACTGTCCGTCAAGAATCAGAACAGGAAGAAAGGAAACCGCGATAATCAGGAGGGAAAAAAACAGTGCGGGCCCGACCTCACGCGAAGCATTTCTTACAAGTTCAATATGCGGTGAGTCCGGATGAGCTTCCATATGTTTGTGAAGATTCTCGACCATTACAACGGAAGCATCCACCATTACGCCAACAGCGATTGCAATCCCACCCAGACTCATAATATTGGCATTCATTCCTCCATAATACATAAAACCCAGCGATGCCAGTACACCAACCGGTAATGTTGCAATTGCAACAAGCGAAGATCTTCCATGAAGTAGAAATACAATAATAACTAGAGCGACAACAAACATCTCTTCGGCAAGTTTCCAGCCAATGTTCCGAATCGCACGGTTAATTAATAAAGATCGGTCATACCCTGTCTCGATCTCAACACCTTCCGGTAAAGAAGGACGAATCTCAATCAACCGTTGTTTTACCCTGTCAATAACCTCCAGAGCATTCTCTCCATATCTCATAACGACAATACCGGCAACGGTCTCTCCATCTCCATTCCATTCCGCTATCCCGCGCCGTATCTCTGGACCGATCTGAACGCGAGCGACATCTCCCACGGTGACAGGATTGCCGTCTTTATTACTCCTGAGAACAACGGCTTCTATATCACTGATATTTTGAAAATACCCCGGACTTCGGACCATGAATTCAGTCTCACCGAGTTCAAGCAGGCGCCCGCCGGAATCTCCATTGCTATCGGCAATCCTTTTACGCAATGTTTGCAGAGTTATACCATACAATATAAGTTTTGTAGGATCCACCTCCACCTGATATTGTTTCACATACCCGCCAACGGATGCCACTTCCGAGACACCCTGGATGCTTGCCAGTTCATATCTAATTTGCCAGTCCTGAATGGAACGAAGTTGCTGCAGGTCATAACGCCCGGTTCGATCTGTAACGGTATACATATATACCCAGCCCACGCCGGATGCATCAGGGCCAAGAGTGGGAGATACACCTCCGGGAAGTCTATCCGATGCAGAGCTAAGATATTCAAGAACGCGGCTTCTTGCCCAATAAATATCAGTCCCTTCGTCAAATATAACATAGATCATGGAGAAACCGAAAAATGAGAACCCTCGAACATTTCGAGCAGAGGGTACCGAGAGAAGTGCCGAGGTAAGCGGATAGGTTACCTGGTCTTCCACAACCTGGGGGGCCTGACCACTGTATTCCGTATAAACAATAACCTGAACATCGGAAAGATCCGGAATTGCATCAACCGGAATGCGAAAGAGGGCGTGAATACCCGTCAGAACAACAGCCAGCGTCAGAAGAATAATCAGAAATCGATTCTTCAATGAATAATCTATGATACGATCAATCAATGAGAATGTCCCCCCGGGACACCGATACCGGAAGGTGCCCCAACATCACGACGAAGCTTTCGCACGGCCTCCTGAATTCGAGTCTCCGAGTCCAGTAAAAATTGTCCTGAGACAACGACAGCCTCTCCGCGCACAAGTCCATCGATTATCTGCACACGATCATCCCCCGTCGCAATACCTGTATGTACTTCGCGAGGCTCAAATACACCATTCCCATTGTGAACAAATACAATTTCGCGCTCTCCCGTATGTATAACGCTCGAGAGCGGAGCCGTTAAATGTTCTCCGGCAAGATCACTATTCAGTATAATTGTTGCATACATACCCGGGCGTAGACGACGCCCGGAGTTTGAAAAAGTGACTCTTATCTTCAAATCTCTGGAATCCGGGTCCATATAGGGGAATATGAAGCTGACCTTCCCTGAAAATGTTTCTCCTGGTAATTGCGTGACCTCCATAACCGCCCTCATCCCCTGTTTAATGAACGGCATATCCTTTTCAGGAATATGAACATAAGCCCATATTGTTGAGAGATTCGCAATTTTGAACAGGTCAGATCCTTCCTGAATTTTCGCACCTTCCAGCACGTTTTTTTCCACAATTACACCGCTATAAGGAGAAAAAAGAGACATGGTCCTCTCGGCTTTTCCGGTTTTTTCTATGCGGCTGACCTGAGCTCTTGAGATGTTCCAGTAAGACAATCTCTTTCGAGCCGATTCAAGAAGTCGTATCAACTCAGGATGCCTTTCACCAGCTTTGTATTTTTCAAATAATTGGAGATACTCTTCCTGTGTGGCTACAAGTTCAGGACTGTATATTTCAAGGAGAGCCTCTCCCTTTCGAACACTCTGTCCCGTATACGTTGCATACAGACGCTCTACCCATCCTGTTACACGTGTATTAACAATTGCAACTTCCTTCTCATTAAAATCAATATGAGCAGGTACACGAATAATTCTTGAAATCTTCTCGATCTTGACCGGAGCAGTTCGCACTCCCATTCTCTGAATCATGGACGGTTCCAGTGAAACTGTTATTCCTTTATAAGAGACATCATCCAATGCGTCTTCCTGCTCCGGATTACCGTGGTCATGCTCCTTCCCATCCTCGAATTCCATGGGGACAAGATCCATACCACAAATCGGACATTGGCCGGGTGTATCCTGGATAACCTGCGGATGCATGGGACAGGTATACAAATTTTGAGCAACCGGGGGAGATTGTGTATCCGAGGACAATCCCATCCTGTCTGGGTATCTTAAGACTGTTACTCCGGCGATCACAACAAGTATAATGAGAATGATAGAGAGTGTGATATTAATTTTCCGTTGCATGCTCTCGCTCCTTGAGAGATCCGGAAAAAATAACAGCAAGGTTATTATCCGGAATTATGAAGTTACCAAGACCGGCATACGCGACTAAAAATCTTTCCCTTTCAGCCTCCAGTTCGATCAAGCGAATTCTGGCCTGGTATAAATTTGTCCATGCCTCAAGCAGACTTCCAATGGCCCCTCTTCCTGTTTCGTAAGACAAACGAGCCGAATCCCGACCCAGTTTTGCCCCGGGGATGACTCTCTCATTATATATTGCAATTTGTTTATCCAGAGATTCCAGTTTCGCCTTCTGGCTTCTCATCTCTGAGATTGTTCGCATTTTTATATTCTCCTCCTCCAGATTGGCCGAAGACTCCATGTTTCCTTTCTCGGAAATTCTCCTGTGATTATAAATGCTACTCCATAATGGAACTCTCATGGAAAGACCAAAGCTCATAAAGTTTTCGCCCCGGACAGGATCATCGTAGAGGTAGGGGCGCTTCCGGTATGCGGCAAAAATTTCAAAATCCGGTAAATACTCCATGTAAGCCAGGGTCTTCATTGATGCAGCCCTTCTCTGAACAATCAAAGCAACCTGATAGTCGAGTGTACCGAGCACAAGTTCCTCAGGTGGTTTGGCTCCCCGCTCTTTTAACACACGAAGATAGGCATCCAGGTGTCCCGAATCCATAAATTTATCTATCAGCTCTTGTTTCGTATCCCGTGACGATTGATCGGGAAATATGACATCCAGGTAATATTCCAGGTTCGCCAGGTTTGACGCGACATCCCCTTTTGAAGATTCAGTTCTTTCGATAAATATACCGTGCTTAACCCTTGCTGCGGCAATCTCGGGCATACTCCCTTTGCCAACAGTGTAACGCGCTTCAGCCGCATCCGACACGAGACGAATGGTTGTCTCAAACTCTCCTGTCAGGTTATAAATTTTTACAGATTTACGATAGGATATCAAGTCGGAGAGAAAAGAGGCAGCCGTATAGCTGCGGGCTTTCAATAAGGCAATCCCGGACAGATCAGCCTCTGCTTTTTCAACATCCCCTTTTTTTGTCAGTCTTCCCGGGAAAGGAATCGGCTGTGTCAATCTATATTCAATACCACTCATTGGAGTTCGATCGTCCTCAAGATGAAGATCCGAGTGATAGGGATAATTCAGGAGAAAGATTCCAAACATTGGATCAGGGTAGACTGTGGACAAATCCCCGGATGATTTTTTAGCACGATAACCATGCAGCTTCTGTAACACAGCCGGGTGCTGGTGGATTAGCACATTGAGCATTGCTTCGGTTTGGATCACCTGGTCATTTATATGGTTTTGAGACTCCTCAAGCGGTAAGATTGAATCATCAGGGAGCGGATTGGTAGAGATTGCGCTCTTCATCGAAGGCTCCACAGCATAAATGTGGGGTGAAAAAAATAAAGTTATAAATGGCAGGATAATGTTCAGTCGATTGTTCATATTGTGAATTCATTGCGACAGTTTCACAGAAAGGCAATGCTACCACTGCTCCTGAGAGCAAATCGCAACATATACCCCTCATGGGTATAATCAAGAAAAGAAAAAGAGTGACGTCAATCAATAAAATGATTTCAAATCGGAGTGAATATATTTATGATAATCCACTTACGATGGGAAATAAGGCCCGATACAGACAAAAAAGAACGATGAAATCGGGATAACTATATAAGAACTCTTTCATAGCCGAATCGGTGTAAATAGGAACGAAAAAATGCGGAAGATTTCTACTTATAATTAAGAAGATAGTGCTAATTGTCTGCTTTCCACCCTGGTCCCGAACCGTGATGGAAAGCTCAATTCCGGAGCTGGACTGAAAGGTTATTGAACACCGTTTGAAACAAGAAACTCACCCAGCTTTTTGTCAATATTTGCCACGTGATTGATCCACCACTCATTTAGCATATAATTCAGCTTTTCGTTTACTTTAACGTCCTGATCCTTCATATGAAAGTCGACCTTAATCTCGGAAAATTCCTTCATAAATTGAACATGGGCACTTCGATGATTCTGATAATCCGGGTATTTGTGATTTAGCATATATTTCTCTTCTTCGCTGAAATGGTGGACTATATAATCTTCCAGTTGCTTGATCATCTCTCCCAGCTTTGAATCATCGGCACTCAGAACACGAACCCTGCCCATTAGCTCAAACAGCCCTTTGTGTTGCTCGTCAATAGTCTTTATGCCCACTTGTATCCATTGTTGACCAGGTTGCGTCATCATAAACTCCTCACTCTTATTACCCGGCTCCATTCAACTAACCAGGTTTTCCTTACTTTACATAACACCCCGAGAACATACAATCCTATTTTTCAGCCAACTTCATTTTTTTCCGTCATCCGGCATTAAGAAAGTTCCAACACTTACAATCAAATAACGGAAATTCAAAAACCAGTTCCGGCGGTAATCCTGTACAACTCATAATAAGATGTGCTCCAGGCCAATGAATCAGAGTGTTCTATCTATTGAATAGTCCAGGGTTCTGTCGTAAGAAGAAATCACTGTATAAGATTCATCATTGATATTAATCAGACCGTTAAAACAGTAGTAATATTGTAATTCTTAATTTACAGATGGTAGAGTATGACAGGGATTAACAACTGAGGCGAAATAAATTCCCTTTGATACAATCATACACTGAAATCTTTTACCTGGAAATGATAGTTTAATGAAAAAAAACCTTCCCAGACAACCCGCACATCCTAAAAATTGCATACACGAGAACCCGAAAATTACAATAGCCGGCTCAGTATTTTTATGCAATATAACGGCAAAAACTGAAGAGAAATGAACGAACAAGTTAATAAAGAGCGAGTAATAAACCTGGAATATAGAGTCCCGTATGCTGATACGGACAAGATGCAGGTTGTATATTATGCAAATTATTTCGTCTACTTTGAAAGACTGCGTAATGAGTTATTTCGATCCAGTGGAGTCCCCTATTCAATGATTGAGGAGCGGGGATTGCAGTTTCCTGTTGCAAAAGCTGTTTGTGAATATCATATGTCAGCTGTATACGATGATCTGATCAACATTGCCGGCTGGGTATCATGGATCCAGGGTTCACGTTTCCAAATAAATTACGAGATAACCAAAGACGACACTCTTCTGGTAGATGGCCATACAATTCATGTCACCATCAATGAAGAAAAAAAAGCCAGGCGTGTTCCAGCAGAAGTTCTGGATATTCTGGCCGGGGGATGCGAACCTGAAGTGTAAGTTTTTATGAGTTTAATAAATTCATGGTCAAAACTTCATTCAGTATTCATTTTAATTGTTAAACAGACCGGATAAAAAAGAAAAGACCGGAAAAAAGAAAAAGAGGCCTTCAGGGCGAGTAGAATCGGATTTTTCAAATTCAAATGGGATTTTGAATCCATACAAGGATACTTTGTAAACAAAGCACCTTACTGACGGTTCATCAGGACAGGGGGAGAAATGGAAAGAGAGATCATAACTATGGAAGGGAACGAGGCTGCGGCTTATGTTGCCTACAATTTAAGTGAAGTAATCGCAATTTATCCGATTACTCCATCTTCAAATATGGGTGAATATTCAGATGCATGGAGTGCAGCTGGAGAGCCCAATATATGGGGCGATGTTCCCAGTGTAACCGAAATGCAGCATGAAGGGGGCGCCGCCGGTGCCGTCCATGGAGCGTTACAGGCAGGAGCACTAACAACGACCTTCACAGCATCTCAGGGACTGCTTTTAATGATTCCCAATATGTATAAAATTGCCGGAGAATTGACTCCTGCCGTTTTTCATATTGCAGCCAGGTCTCTTGCTGCGCAGGGACTCTCAATTTTTGGAGATCACCAGGATGTAATGGCAACACGTCAGACCGGCTATGCCATGTTATCATCCGGTTCAGTACAGGAAGTGATGGACCTGGCGGCTGTTGCTCACGCGGCAACTCTGGAGTCCCGAATACCATTTCTCCACTTTTTCGACGGTTTTAGAACATCTCATGAAATATCTAAGATCGAGAAGCTGACAAAAGATGACCTGAAAAATTTAATCAGAGAAGACCTCGTTCTCGCTCACAGGGACCGAGCACTCAATCCTGACAGCCCGGTTCTCCGCGGTACTTCTCAGAATCCGGATGTCTACTTCCAGGGGCGTGAAACTGTAAATAAATATTATAACGATACTCCGGAAATTGTTCAGATGTATATGGACAAGCTGGCCTCGATGGTCGGTCGTCAGTATAAGCTATTTGATTACTACGGACATCCTCAGGCTGATCGTGTTATTGTAATTATGGGTTCAGGCGGTGAAGCGGCGATTGAAGCTGTGGACTACATGAATGAAAAAGGGGAAAAGGTTGGCGTTGTTAAGGTTAGACTCTATAGACCATTTTCTGCAAAACATTTCATTTCCGCTTTCCCTGATACGGTAAAATCTGTAGCCGTCCTTGACAGAACCAAGGAGCCGGGATCTACCGGAGAACCGCTCTATCTCGATGTAATGACTGCTATGAGCGAGATGAATATCGAAGGCACACTCCCCTTTACGATGCCTAAAATTATTGGCGGTCGGTATGGTCTTTCATCTAAAGAGTTTACTCCGGCGATGATCAAAGGGATTTATGATGAGCTATCAAAGGATAAGCCAAAAAATCATTTCACAATTGGTATTCATGATGACGTAACGCATACAAGTCTTGACTGGGATGAAAATCTCTCTACAGAGAGAGAAGAGACATTCCGCGGCATGTTTTATGGTCTCGGTGCTGATGGTACAGTCTCTGCGAACAAGAACTCCATCAAAATCATCGGGGAAGAGACCGAAAACTTTGCACAGGGACACTTTGTTTATGATTCCAAGAAATCGGGTGCCATTACAATCTCCCACCTGAGATTCGGTAAACATCCTATTCACTCCACCTATGAAGTCAGCAGTGCAAACTTTATCGCATGCCATCAGTTTCAGTTTGTAAAACAGTATGACATGCTCAAACACGCTGCTTCTGGAGCGACATTCCTATTAAACGCACAGGGACCGAAAGAAGATGTCTGGGACAAACTCCCCAGAACCATGCAGCAGCAGATCGTGGATAAAAATCTGAAGTTGTATGTAATTGATGCTTACGACGTTGCAAAGAAGACAGGAATGGGCGTTCGTATAAACACAATTATGCAAACGTGCTTCTTTGCAATTTCCGGGATTCTTCCAAAAGACGAAGCCATTGCCAAGATTAAAGAAAATATTAAGAAGACTTACGGTAAGAAAGGCGACGAGATAGTTCAGAAGAACTTCGTGGCCGTTGATGAGACCATCGCACACCTTCATGAGATCCAGCATCCGGGACAGGTTACCAGTGGAATCGAAATGCCACCTACAGTTCCTGTAGAAGCTCCCGATTTCGTACAGAAGGTTACGGCACAAATGCTGTCAGGGAATGGAAACAACCTTCCAGTAAGTGCAATCCCTGCTGACGGGACATTTCCCATGGCAACGGCCAGATGGGAAAAACGTAATATAGCGCTGGATGTTCCGGTATGGGATGCGGATATTTGTACGCAATGCGGTAAGTGTTCCCTCATATGCCCTCACGCCTGTATCAGACAGAAGATTTTCGATGGGGAGCTTCTCAAAGATGCTCCTGCAACATTTAAGAGTGTTCCCGCGAAAGGTCAGGATTGGCCGGAGGGATGGAAATACAACCTGCAGGTTTCAGTAGAAGACTGTACAGGATGTGAACTTTGCGTTGAAATCTGTCCTGTAAAGAATAAAACAGAAGCAGGCAAGAAAGCCATCAACATGGCGCCTGTTGGTCCTATTCGTGATGAAGAAATTAAGAACTGGGATTTCTTCCTTTCTATTCCAGAAGTAGATCGAAAGAAACTCAATGTTGGCACTATTAAAGGATCACAGTTCCTGCAGCCACTGTTTGAGTTCTCCGGCGCCTGTTCCGGCTGCGGTGAAACTCCTTATGTTAAACTTGTCACTCAGCTTTTTGGTGATCGTGCGATAATTGCAAACTCAACGGGATGTTCTTCCATTTATGGCGGGAACCTGCCAACGACACCGTATGCTGTTAACCACGAGGGCAGAGGACCTGCATGGTCAAACTCTCTATTCGAAGATACCGCTGAGTTCGGACTTGGATTCAGACTCGCCGTTGAAAAGAAAGAGGAACAGGCCCAAACTCTACTGAAGAGAATGGCCTCTATGATTGGTCAGGATCTGGTTGATGCTATTCTCTCAGCTGATCAGCATGATGAAGCTGGAATAGAAGAACAAAGAGAACGAATCCGAATTCTTACCGAGAAGCTAAAAGGCGACAACTCATACGATGCACAGCACCTGCTGAGCCTGCAGGATTATCTTGTAAGAAAATCTGTATGGATCTTCGGCGGAGACGGATGGGCTTATGATATTGGGTATTCGGGTGTGGATCATGTGATTGCAACAGGCAAGAATGTGAACCTGCTTGTTCTGGATACGGAAGTATACTCCAATACCGGTGGACAGATGTCCAAAGCAACTCCAACCGGTGCAGTTGCCAAGTTTGCGGCAGGTGGAAAGACGATCCAGAAAAAAGATCTCGGTCTGCAGGCTATAAGCTATGGTAGTGTCTATGTTGCTCAGATAGCCATTGGAGCAAACGAAACACAGACTATCAAAGCTTTACTGGAAGCGGAACGTTTTGATGGACCTTCAGTTGTCATAGCCTACAGTACATGTATTGCTCATGGGTATAACATGAAGTATGGTGTAGATCAGATGAAGCTTGCAGTGAACTCAGCTTACTGGCCATTGTATCGCTTCAATCCACACCTTGCAGAGGAAGGGAAAAACCCACTACAGCTTGATTCGAAAGATCCAAAGGTTGCATTAAAAGAGTTCATGTATAATGAGACACGCTTTAAAATGCTGACCAAAATGGATCCGAAACAGGCGGAAAAACTTCTCCACCAATCAGAGAAAGAAGTTACTGCTGCCTGGAATCGATTCAAGGGGCTTGCTGCTATAGATTATTCCCACATCGTTCCTCACGAGGAATGATTGGAGTAAGAAACAATCAATTAGGAAAAAACCGGACCATAAATTTTGGTCCGGTTTTTTTATTAGCTCAAACGGTTTAGTGATTCACTGACTCAATATGGAATTAGGAATTTCAGATTTTGAGAAACAACGGATGTCAATATCTGCAGCAAATCTCATTTCACTTGAATTGAAGAGCGTTCGATCGGTGTAACATAGGTCTCGACCCTTCTATTTCTTGCTTCAGGACCATTTGTTTCTATAACCTTTTTTCCATCAGTAAAACCCTGAATATCTATAATACGACTTCTTTCTATATTATACGAAATGATCAATGCTTCAGCTGTGGCCCGGGCTCTTGCCAGACTCAGTATCTCATTTAGTTTCAATACACCCACGGATTCTGTATGACCACTCACTTTTGCAGTTGTCTCGGCGTATGCAATCATAGTTTTTCCAATCCTTCGAATAAGCTTTATAGCAACAGCTGTAAGATCCGAATTACCGGTCGCAACACGAAGATATCTCCAGTTCAAATTGGAAGGATACGGATCATGACAGCTCACACATTGTACCATATTTGAGCGAAGCAACCGAGAAGGAACAAACACTATTCTCGTATCAGGTTTAATGTTTATTGGATGAGTTATATGCAGATGAATCGGACGCACACCTGCCCCGTCAAATTGTGGAATATTTTGACAACCGAGACAGAGAGCTGATATATCATCAATTCTGTCACCGGTTCGTGAATTAACGATTACCTCATTTTTAACTTTGAATATTTTTTGCGCTTTTGCATAGTGCAGTTCGTGACAACCAGGGTAATCAAGTGTTGTATGAGGACCAATTGCAAATAAACTGTTAACTCCAAAGAAAATAGAAACCAGGAAATATTTGGAAAAATAGCTACTGTTTTAATATTCATTCATAATACTCCGGACATCTATCTATACCTGCCGAAATGATTAACAGGATCAATATCAAATTTGCATCTTTATTTATTGAATTAAAGAATTCACTTACTGATTTACACCAGAAAATTCATTTATAACCCGACTGAACTGTTAACAGACATTGTATACGTTTCATTATTGAACATCCATCATGTTTATTGTTTTTTCATTAAACAAGACAAGCATATTCTCCCGCGATTGATCTTTACTTTAAGACTTCCCGTTGCAGTCCCCTGTGAAGTTATTATTGTACAGAAGCGATGATCACAGAGTGAATACAGCCGCCAGCAGAAGTAAATATAGTGGGACCTGCAGTATTCTATTAATGTAAATCCGCAATAGCACAGATTCAACTGCACAGATACTAATTTGTTACATCTTACAACATCTATAACTAAAATCTTTTAATGGAAGAGGTCCATACCAGAGCCAGTTGAATTATTTGATCAATTTCGCTCACCAATTAATGAAATAAGGGCGTTCTTTGATACTATCATAATACAATCTGTGTCGTTATTACTCTATAAGGTATTATAAACTCTCTTGACAATATCAGATTACTGGTTGTATAAATTTAAAGGTAAATACGATTGTACATAAAAGTTTTCTTAATTTATACGTTTATGCAGTCGAAAATAAAAAAATACTGGTAACAACATCATAGATTGTGGAAAATCGTACGCAGATCATAGAAAGATTGTACAATCGTATCTTCCGACTGGATGTGCAAAATCAAATGTTGCAACGGTTGTTCGAAGATAACGAACAAACAATCCAGCGTGATGGGGCAAAATTAGCCGCAAACATATCCGGCAATACATGGGAAGGTAACATGGCAGCGAAGAAAAAGACAGCAAAGAAGACAGTTAAAAAAACAGCAGCTAAAAAGAAGACTGTTGCCAAGAAGAAAGCAACAGCCAAGAAAAAGACTGTTGCAAAAAAGAAAACAACAGCAAAGAAAAAGACTGCAGCTAAGAAGAAAACAGCAGCAAAGAAGAAGACTGCCAGGAAAAAAGCAGTTCGAAGATAATTAAATCACTTAATTCAGGCACCGTATTGATCTAGCAGTGCGGTGCTGCAGTTTATCAGGCCAATAGTTACGATTGTTATCCATAAAATATTTTACTATAGATTAAGATCTCTAAAAGAACACTTCTGAAGACTCCTGCCTTTCCTGTTTGTTGTTTCACATTATAACGTAATTCCCGTTTCAATATATGATTAAGTAAAATTACTGTATTTTTTTTAATTCAGATAAATTAACTTTGCTATTTCCGAAGGAAGCATTTACAC
>JBNKQE010000065.1:0-17316 GCA_050295715.1 Leptospirales bacterium | reverse complement strand
AAAATCTAGATTTTTGCACCGCCAATTATTCGATCCACCGGGCAACCTTGCCAGGTGGATAGGGCAATTCTGTAAAATGGTCAGAATTGCATCCCTCAGAGATCTTGCACAACGATCCGGAAAAATACTTCTGTTTAATTGATTTCCAGCCGATGTGTTATCCAGGTATCTATTTTTTTTACGAAGATTTAGAACTTATGTCACATAAGTATCAGGATCTTTAAATATCAGGTAGAAGTCCATTCCAGTATCTTACGGAAAGAAGAGCAGGGGTGAGTGAATGCAAGTGTTGAGATCTATGAAAAGAACCGGAATTATCACGAAAATAGTCTTACTGACTGTATTGCTGCTGAGCAGTGCAAGTTTTGCGCGTGATCTTCCTCGATTCAGAATAAAAGAAGAAAAGGCCAGGGATCTTTTCAGGAAAGGTCTTACCTTTTTTAATTCAAGAAGATACAATGCAGCAAGAGAGTATTTCTATAAGGCGCTCAGTGTGCAGCCATCCTTCCATCTTGCGCGAATCTATCTTGGAGATTCCTACTATTACTCCGGAGAATGGAACGGGGCTCTGGAACAATGGGAGTATCTTAATGATACAACATCTAATGCATACCCCCTTGTGCGGCAGCGCAGCAATTTACTTCGGTTCCAGATGAGCGATTATCGTGATCCGGGAAATTACACATACTATAAAAGCTATAATGATAAAAATATAAAAGAATCCGGATTGGTACGTCCTGTAGATATACACCTTGATCCTGTCGACGGTATATATCTTTTAAATTACGGAAGTTCGAATATATTGAATATAAATTCCTCCGGACAGGTTGTAAAGACCTGGAGGGGACCTTTATTCAATTCATTCGAAGGACCGTTAAGTTTTAGCAAGGATAAAAGGAATTACTACATTGCCGATTTCAGCGGAGATAAAATTCGCATTCTGAATAATATGGGTCGGGAGATTGCTGACTTTGGTGAAACTGGAAGTGAACCCGGACAATTCCGGGGGCCCGCGGGAATTTATGCAAATGATAAGAATATCTATGTATCGGATTCCGGTAACGGCAGAATTCAAAAATTTGATAAAAACGGAAAGTATTTACTTGAAATAAAAAATCTCGAAAACGGACAGGCAATGCAATATCCTTTCGGTATAACATCCGATGATGGTGACGGTATTTTTGTTTCTGATTCTGATACAGGATTGATCTATCATTTTGATTATTTTGGAAATACTCTTGGTGTTATAAAGGATAAGCGGATCCAAAAACCGCGAAACCTATCTTTTAAGAATAATACTCTCTTGATTGCGGACGAAAATACAGGCGTTCATTTTTATAATACGAAGACCGGAGTATGGAAATCTATTGAATCTATTATGAACGAAGAGCGTGATCTGCTTAATCTCAAAGGCGCATTTTCCGTAAAAATGGATGATTCAGGCGTCCTCTATATTGCGAGATATCTGGCAAACAGTCTCGATATACTTGTTCCCAGAGGACTTCGCACAAGCAATACCGATGTGACAATCGAAAATGTTGAGAGTGGAAATTATCCATACATTTCACTCTTCGTCAGGGTCAAAAACAGACTTGGAATTCCTCTGCGCGATTTGAGTAACAGACAGTTTATAATATATGAAAATGATAAGCGCATTGGATTGATTCGTTCCGATAATATGCGACCTTACAACAATAGAGTGCATATGATGGTAGTTAGAGAAATTTCTCCTGCAATGAAATCTATGGAGAATTATCAGGCAGATAATATCTCGGATCGGTTGCTTGCTCCTATTCGCATTGTTGATTCTGTAGGCGTATATTATGCCGGTGAAAATGTATCCAGAGTCTATAATGGTCTGGAACGCAATGTAATAAAGAGAAAAATCCGCGAGGGCAAGGGGAATGGCTCACCCAATATGGGGAAGGCAATGTTTCAGGCTATGACAGACCTGTTAAATGTAAAAGGATCCCGTAACATCGTCATGATTGTATCCGGCGAAGATTACAGAGCGGCTTTTAACCAGTACTCCTACAGCAGGATTTTGCAGTATGCGAAAACACATGATATTGCAGTGAATTTTATAAGTCTGAAAGAAAAAAGTCCTTCCGGTTCTCTTCTCGAAAAATATAAAAATATGGCCACAGAGACCGGCGGGCAATTTGTATATGCCTACAATGATACAGACTTGAAGGAATTCTATTCCGTGCTACGGTCTAGAAAAGATGACAGATATATAATTACATATAAAAGTAATAAGGAAAAGAATATTTCAGATCGTTTTATTGATGTTCGGTTGGAAGTCAATCACCTGGGAACATCCGGTGTGGGTGAGGCTGGATATTTTTCACCCTGATATTCGGAATTAAGATTATTAAAGTATCGGTTAATTGTATGCTTAAAGCTATATCTCATTTACATAGAAATATAATCCTGCTATCAATGATCGGGATTCTCACCTCTGCAATGCCTGCAAGAGGAAATTCAGACACAGTAAGATCGTTAACGGTTCGCGGCGAAAGAGCTCTTGAAGAAAAAGAGTTCCGCCAGGCTACAGGTTTTTTCAGGGAAGCACTGCAAAAAAATCCGGAGTATGAGACGGCTAATATTGGTATGGCAAGGGCTTATGTTGCCCTGGGAGATCCCGGTGAAGCTCAATTGTATTACGAAAGAGCCATTCAAAACAATAGCGGCAATCTAGAAGCCCTTATTGGACTTGGAAGAGTTCACACGTTGCTCGGGAATAGAGACAGAGCAGGCCAGTATCTTCGCAAAGCTCTGGAGATGGATCCGTCCAGTGCAAAAGCCATTTTTTTTACAGGTAAGTATTACGAGAATTTCGGATACAGTGATATTGCCAGGCAATATTACGAGAAAAATATAAGGATAGAACCGAATAACATTGAGAGTCGACTCTCCCTTGCCAAAATATACGCAGCCAGAGGCGAATTCAGCAGGGCACTGGACCAGGTGGAACAGTCAACACGAATTGATGCAATCAATCCTGAAATTCACCTTGTAATGGGTGAGATATATCTGCAGCATTACCGCTCCGATTCGAACTCAATGGACAAAGAGAGTTACCTGGAGAAGGCGAAAGAATCTTTCCATAAAGCCAACCAGCTGTCTGCAAGCAAAACCGGAGCATTCAGCAGGCTGGCCCTTGCAGAACTTTATAACAATAAACCTCGATCGGCTATAGAATACTTAAAAGAAATCAATAAACAAAATCCAGGGGATATAAAGGTCAAACATATGCTTGCCGCATTGATGTTTGTTCATCAGAATATGGCATCGGATTTAGAAATTATTAAGTATTACAATGAAGTTATCGGCTCGGTGCCGAATGATTCCATCTCCCGTTTTGCCCTGGAGGATCTGGTCATTAACTCGTCGAGTCCGGTTCCTCCGGAACTCAGAACGCAACTTCTTGATTTTCACAGAGATATGCTGGTTCACTATAAGAACCGTGGAAGTTATGATCGAATGATTTATCATCTGCGTCGTGGTTTAATGATTGCGCCGGAAGATAAGCAACTTCTTGAAGAGAGAATGGATATTCACCGGAGGCATGGTGATTACGAATTATTTCTAGAGGATCTCATTTTACTGAACAAACTGAAACCGGATGATCAAAGTGTTAGATATCGACTGGAGAGAGCCATAAAAAATCGGTTCAAGGCGCTGCCCTTTGAGACCGGAATCACCTTGAATAATACATTCTCTGCTAAAGGGAAATATAGAAGGACACCTGTAAAGGTTCTTGTATTTGATTTTAAACCGAAAGACTCACTTTTTGAACATCCCGATGGAAGTGATGTATTATCCAGAGCACTTATTTTTCACATGAACAATGGAAGCTGCAGCGAAGCACTTGCCGGTGAAAACAGGGATGTATTGCTTTCAGAATTTCGCAAAGCATCAGGAGATAACCACAGCCTCCGCGGCGGAGCTTTTTTTAAACCGGAGGAACTGAATATTGTTGAACAGTGGGAAGAAAAATCGGGACAGAGACTGCCTTATATTATTGAGGGTTCTTACTCTACATCTCTACATCGAATTGATGTATCTTATACCCTCACTGATAAAAAAACAAATCAGATAGTCGGGAAGTTTCAATTTTCCGGATCCGGTAAGGAAGCCATCCATTCCATCTCCTCCAGAGCAGCTGGAGTCATTCGTACATTAATTCCATGCGAAGGACGTGTTGTCGCAAGCAATCCTGATGGAATTCTTGTAAACCTGGGCAAAGTGGACGGCCTGAAAAAAGAGATGATTTTGCAGGTTATGAGGAACGGAAACCCTTATGAAAAGCTGAAGCTTGTTTCTGTAGATTCCAGGTTATCCAGAGCAGTCCCACTGGATAAGGATTGGTATGAAATTGGAAAGGACTCGACTGTAGTTATTGACAGGACAGAAACCACAGGCGTAACGACTCCTGGGCGGGCGAAATAGAATTCATAGCAGGATGAAGTCAGGAATTTCAGAATTCTCTGGAGACATTGATTGTATATTCCACCTCTGTTGTGTTTCCGGCAAAATCTGTAGCAGATAATTCAATCGTATTGATCCCGTTATCAAGTGCCATCGGTCCCAGGTTGTAAAGGTCTGTGTCAAAGACATCATCATAAAGACTTTTCTCATTGAGTTTCCAGCCCTCTTTAGAATAACCAATTCGATCAAAAGTCATGCTTGATAGATTTCCTCCGTTCAATCTCCACTGTATCCTGTAGATACCCCGTCTCGTATATTTTTCCATACCCGGATCATTTATGATTACCTGAAATGGGTATGCCTGAGTAAGTCGTATATCCTCAGTGCGCGAGTGTTGTATATGAGTAATACTGTCCGGTGTTCGGATAACAAGAGCTCCGATTACCGGAGGATTCAGGTCTGTTACAGGCGGAAGAAGCTTGAGCGGATTGACGTAGGATCTGCCGTTGTCGGAGGTTATAAAGAAATGCAGGTGGGCCCCGTAGGAATGACCGGTATTGCCCGATAAACCAATTGTGTCCTCCAGACTTACCATACCGCTTCGATTTTCAGAAAGACTCTCCAGGTGGTAGTAACCGGACCACCATCCATTTCCATGATCCAGTATGACATAATTTCCAGCGCCAGGAAGCGGCTGGTAAGGGGAATCTTCGGCTGTTCGTGAAAAGATAATCCTTCCAGATTGGAGCGGGTTTACTGGAATTTTTAAGCCTGAGATATCCAGTCCTGTATGAAAGTGGTCCTTTCTTGATTCTCCAAATGTAGAAGTTATACCATACAGATTGGGATAATTACCACGTACAATAGGCCATTGAAATCCTGGATATCCTTCTCCTGACAGGATTCCAGTGAATAAAAAAAAGGTTCCAATTATGGTTGTCGAGAGCAGGAGCTTGTGATTCATTGTTAGATACATCGAATATAGTAAGATTTTTATTTCAGGATTCATTTTAAAAAAATATCCCGAGCAGGTAAACGAAAAAAATAATCGTCGTATGGGTAAAAGTAGCGTCTGAGTGTGATGCCAAAATAAATATGAAAAGTCTTGCAAATTCATCTACAGATCATAGCCCCTCAACACAGGATGGAGCTGATGAGCTCATAGATTTAATTCGAAAATGCGGGGAAGGTGATAGTGCCTCTCTGGAGATCTTTTTTGAAAGATACTCCAGTGATATCTATAATTTTCCTATTAAAGTATTTCATCTCGATGAGGATGCCGCCTCAGAGTTCTTTCTATACAGTTATGAACGCCTGAAAGAGGGGAATCGTTTTCGATCCTTTCAGGGACGGTCGAGTTTTCGAACATGGTTTTATACTGTACTCAGAAACCTTGTGATCGACTGGATGCGGACAATCCGGGAAGTACAGACTGTAAATTTTAGCAGGGTGGATGATCGCGGTAATGAGTTTCGAATGATTGAGAATACTCCTGACCCGAGAACGCAGCAAAATTCAGAAGATACAATTATATATGTATTCAAGCAGAATTTGCACAAACTCAATATAGAGTTGCGAGTTGTTTTTAAGCTTTCCTATATATACTACCTTGATCTTGACAGTGATGAACTCGGTTATCTTTGTGATCGTTCTGACAGGGAAAAACAGGATGTCATTTTATACATAGCCGATTTGAAACATCGTTTATCAGAAAAGGAAATGAAAAATATAGAAGCGGAAGATAAGATAACGTCTCTGTATACAACCATTCTTGAGTTGAAAAACAAGAAGGATCGAATCCTCTCCGACGAAGGTAAGAATAAAGATAGTCTTGTTTCAAGCCCTGTTTTGTATGAAGCGGAACGTATTAATAAGGCGCTGGATAAGAAATACCAGCAGCGCGAAAAGCTTCTTGATAAACGGGAGAAGGGACATTTTATAGTAAGAACGCCCTACAAGTATATATCAGAACTTCTAAAAATACCGGAAGGGAGTATATCGGTGCAGATGATGAGGAGTATCGAAAAACTTCGAAGTAAAATGTGATGATAAACATCAGTTAAAAAAAATAACTTTATTCAAATAAAAAAAGTAAAATAGATATTTAAATAAAAAAGAAACGTCTTATAAACATATCTGTTGTGGCAGATGAATAAAAGATCCTATATAAGGAAAACAGTAGATGGTTAGCAGAAGTAAAGAGTTTCTGGATCGTTTTATCGAAGATCCTGATTCTGTATATAAAGCCAGTGATGATTTGAGCTCGGATGAGAAGCAGAGTATCATGCAGGTTGAGGAGTATTTGATTTCCTCCAGGCTGGAGCAGCAGCTGAGCCCTGAGAGAAATCATATTACACGTCGTGATGAAGAAGAGCTCTCCTGGATTGTTGATATGGTTTCCAGTGGTGGTACATATCAAAAAGCTGCTGACATGATTGAAAAAGAGCCTGGGATGGAATCGGTTGTACAGGAAATGGTTTATGCCATGAAAGTAATGGATGGTAACCGAAAATCTGTACCGGGTTATTTGATGGATATGGTTCGTTCCAGCAATGCTAATGTAGCAGGTCGCGTTCCTGCGATCGTAGTTCGTATCGCTGAAGATGGACTTCATGTCATAAAGTCAGCAGTGCAGGGTTTTGTTGGCCTTCCCGTTGCGGCAGTTTCCGTAAGGTCAGCCGCAGTACAGGAAAAAACAAATCGGATCGAATTGGTTCAGAATATTGGAGAAGACTCGGAAGAAGCCCTTGTCCATTATGAGATTGTAAGTGAAGGTGAAAAAAGTGTTACTCTGGGACTTCAGTTTCCAGGTATCTCCAGTGATTTTCAAGTGAACTTGAGACAGGATGGTCGTCTGGTTGATGCAAGAATGATCAACCGTGGTGAGCATTCAGCTCTTACATTTGATCATCTTACACCTGGACATTACGATGTAGAGATAAAGGGTGGTTTGAATAAAACCTTTCCGATCTTTATTGAAGAAGTATAAAGAATGAATAAGATTACATAAGGAGCGTCCCAGTAATGTAGATTAATGGGACGCTTCGTTTGTTTTAAACTGACATCTTAGAAAAAACAGCTTTTACCAAATGCAATAGTATAAAGAGCGCCTGCCTTCAAAATACCTGTTGATACGACATTAAGTATAATGAGAGACTCCCTGACAGAATTATATTGCACCGTAAATCTCTGATTACGACAGCTGACTGTACTTCGAAGTAAAATCATATCGAAAAACGAAAAAGTATTACTCGGAATGTATATTTAACTTGCTATCTCTGCTGACTCAGACTTCCAGATTGTCCTCATCTGGTCACCCACAGTCAGGTGGATACCACGAATCTCACTCATAGACTTAAGTCTATCTATCATATCGCGAGTGTAATTGACGCCGAAACTTTGATGAGCACGGATAACTGTTCGCTCTCCATTTCCATTTCCCGAGTGGTCCACAAGGTGAAAAAATACTGTGAGGGGTCCTCTGTATCCGTTTAAAACTGTCTGTAAATTCTTTAATGAGTTGGAATTCAAACCCTGTTTCTCTATTACAAGGTGCAAAGAACGTTCAAGTTTTTCTTCAAGTATCTCCTGGTTTAACTGCCGTATCTCTTCCACGAGCAGGTTTGTTGTACCCGTCTCTTCTTTTTTTTCTACGGAAGCTCGTATAAATACAGGGACATCCATGACAAGATTTGCACGGGAATTTTCAAGAGCTCTTGAAAACATAAGCCCGGAAATAGTTCCCGTTGTATCTTCCAGTTCCAGGGAACACATTTCCCTTCCTGTTTTTGTCGGGCGTATGGAATATGAGGTAACAACACAGGCTACCTCCACTTTTTGCTGATGCTTCAGGGAAGATATATGACGAACCTGAGTGGATTTGATACTCTTCAGTGTATGCTCAAAACGGGCGAGGGGATGTCCGCTGAAATAGAATCCCAGAACCTCTTTCTCTTTCTGAAGAAGTTCCTGTTCGGGATAGTCTATAACATCCTCTCCCCGCGGAACAAGATCGGAGCTCATACCGCCGGAGGTTCCTGATCCAAAAAGTGATTCCTGACCGGTTGCCTTATCTGACTGTGCCTTCTGTGCATGAGAGAAGACCATCTCCAGGCTTTCCATAAGAGCCTTTCTGCTGTATTTCAGTGAATCAAAGGCTCCGGCGTGGATAAGAGATTCAACAGTTCTTTTGTTACAGAGTCTTAGATCCACATTTTCCAGGAGAGTGGTAAAATCTTTGAAGCTTCCATCATTACTCTCTCTCTCGCGTACTATAGATTCCGCTGCAGGGACACCCACATTCTTAATCGCATTGAGACCGAAACGTATATCTCCATCCGGCGTAGTTGTGAATTTCAGATAGGATTCATTTATATCAGGACCAAGAATTTTGATTCCCATGTCACGACATGCACCGAGATAAAAAACAAGTCGTTCTGTACGATCAATTTCCGAATCGAGAACAGCCATCATATATTCAGTCGGATAATTGGCTTTTAAATAGGCTGTCCTGTAAACGATCATCGCATAAGCAGCTGAGTGACTTTTATTGAAACCATACTTGGCAAATTCAGCCATCTGGTCATAGAGATGCTCGGCCATTTTTAAATCGTAATTCTTTCGCCGGGCTCCTTCCATGAATTTAACTTTCATCTGTTCAACTATGTCGGCCTTCTTTTTACCCATAGCTTTACGAAGAGCGTCCGATTCACCGGGGCTGAAATCACCAATTACACGTGAAATAAGCATCACCTGTTCCTGGTAGACAATCACACCATAGGTATCGCGAAGAACAGGTTCGAGATCAGCGTGGGGATAGATTACCTTTTCTATTCCTTTCTTTCTGTTAATGAATGACTCGGCCATTCCCGAATCCAGAGGCCCGGGGCGGTAAAGTGCGATCAATGCAATTATATCTTCAAACCTGCCGGGCTTTGTGCGCAGAACAAATTCGCGCATTCCGGATGATTCCAGCTGAAAAACGCCTGCCACATCACCTCGTTGAAGAAGTTCATACGTGGCTTTATCATCCTGAGAGATTGTATCGAAATCAACAAATGTATTATGGCGACGCTTTATTTCCTGGAGAGCGTGATCAATGATTGTCAGGTTTCGCAGACCGAGAAAGTCCATTTTAACAAGACCGACATCGGTAAGAGCGGTCATGTCATACTGAGATACAAGCACACGTTCGCCCGATCTATCTCCACCTTTAGCGGCAACGGTGGCCATGGGTACCAGTTCTTCCAGAGGACGTGGAGCAATAACGACACCGGCGGCATGCACTCCTGTATGTCTTACATTGCCTTCCAGTTTTCGAGCAACAGAAAATAGATTTTTTTGAATATCCCCTGACTCTGCATAGGTTTTTAGCTCTTTCGATTGTTCCAGCGCTTCATCAATACTTATATTCAGAACGTCCGGGAACTTCTTTGTCATGGCATTGGATTCATCATAGGGAATGTCGAGAACCCTTGCCACATCTTTAAGGCATGCCTTGGCTGCCATTTTTCCGTAGGTTATGATCTGTCCGACGTGGTCTGCACCATACTTATTTCGCACATAATTAATGACCTCTTCCCGCCTTTCTGTACAGAAGTCGACGTCAATATCAGGCATCTCTTTTCTATCAGGATTCAAGAATCGTTCAAACAGCAGGTCATATTTTAGAGGATCAATATCCGTAATTCCAAGTCCAAATGCAACTATGGAGCCGGCGGCAGATCCTCGGCCCGGTCCAACAGGTACACCATTCTGCTTGGCCCAGTTAATAAAGTCCTGAACGATTAGAAAGTAACCGGGGAAGTCCATACCGTTTATTACATCAATCTCAAACTTGAAGCGTTCCAGAACTTCCTCTCTCAGAGGAGAGCCGTAACGTTTGTGAAGGCCCTCCAGTGCCAGTCTTTCCATATGAGAATTGAGGTTTTCACCGGCCGGGACTTCGTATTTTGGAAGGAGAGGATTGCCAAATTCGAAATTGATATCGACCATTGAGGCAATTTTTTGCGTATTATAGAAAGCTTCCGGATACTCAGGATAGAGGGCAAACATCTCTTCAGGGGATTTTACATAGAACTGATCATTAAATCCGAAATACAAAGGGTCATTTATCTTTTTGTTCTGGTTGATGCGAAGAAGAATATCCTGAGCTTCTCGGTCCTCTTTTTTTAGATAATGGCTGTCATTGGTAAGCACCATCGGGATGCCGGTGCGTTTTGAAATATCAGCTACTCCACGGGCGGCGATATCTTCTTCAGGAATACCATGTCTCTGGATTTCAAGATAGAAGCGGTCTTTTCCAAAAATATCTGATAATTTTCCGGCGAGATTCAGTGCCTCATCTTCTTTTCCGGAGAGTATTTTGCTTTGAATTTCTCCCGCAATGCAGGCAGAAGAACCAATCAGCCCTTCAGAATATTGAGAGAGCAGGTCATAATCAATGCGTGGTTTTCTGTAGAAGCCCTCGGAGAAAGAGCGGCTGGCCAGGCGAATCAGGTTTTCGTAACCCTTGTTATTCGAAGCGAGTACGACGAGGTGGTAGTTATTGCCATCAGCCAGTCTATCGACCTGTCTTGTATCTTTCATCGAACCTGGAGCAATATAGAACTCCAGGCCGATTATAGGGTTCACTCCCTCTGCACGAGCAGCTTTGTAAAAATCAATAGCCCCGTACATATTACCATGGTCTGTCATGGCAACGCTGTCCATACCCAGCTCTTTCACCCTTCGCATAAGCTCTTTTGGTCGAATGGCACCGTCCAGTAAGGAGTAGGAAGTGTGCAGGTGTAAATGGGTAAACTTTTTCTCGCTATTGGTCATGATTCTCAGGCTTAAGATTTATCATTTCGGGATACTGGCTGATCCCAATTAAGGGACATAATTGTATGTTACAGAAAGTACGGCAAGTAATGCCCGATCTTGAAAGGTAAAAATTGCATTATATTTTCATGAAATTTATAAGAATCATTTTAAGTTGGAGTTATACAAGAAAACATATAATAGAAGAAACCTTGAAACAGGTAGTCAGATACAGAAAGTGCAAGGAAATATATAAAAAATACACATATCTGGATGTATTATGGCGGGTAGAATCAGATTTCTGCATGCAATGTGATAATTTCAATTTGTGAGCAGTTTAAGATAAGAATGATAAAAAACAATTGATGACGGTTGCCAGGTAATGAAAATAATATGGACGAAATCGAATTGTCCACAGATGTCAGTGGAGTCAGTATCAAACGAATTTAATAATAAGTGATGTCATTTATACAGGATTTACATGCAAGTCTCTGAGGTCGCAGCAAAATTTTCAATCCCGCGTTATCATATTGATTACTGGAAAAAGACAGGTTTGATATCTGTTCTTGATGACGGGCAAATGACAATTGATCAGATCCGTCGTGCACGATTTATCTGGGACTGTAAATTAAATCAGGTTACTCTCAAGAAAATCAGGAAGACACTGGGGGCCCTGGATCGGGAGGTTCAGTCTGTAACCGGTAACGAAACAAGCTCCATTCAATCACTGATGATTGAGGGGCCTGGAATTCTCGTCAGAAAGGAGAATGAGGGGATCATTCAGATTGATAGCGGTCAGCTTCTCCTGTCTGGATTTTTTGATACAAAGAATGAAAAATCCCTTGTTGACGGAGGAGGGATCGTAGTCCCATTTCCCGGAAAAGAGCGTAAGAAACGGAGCATTTCAGAAAGAGAGGAAGAACTCAAGGATCTGGAGTCACGGTATCTTCAAGCAATGTCAGGTGCCTCTCGCAAGGATATAAAGAAGATTCTCGAAAAAATAGTAAACCTTGATTCAACCCATCTGGGAGCCCTGATTGAACTTGGAAATATGGAATTTGAAGAAGGAAGAGATGAAAAAGCTGTTGCTCGATACGAAAGGGCAATGGAGCTCGATCCTGCCTGTGTGGAAGCTCTGTACAATACGGCAAATATTTATTTTCGGCAGGGAAAGCTTGCTGCAGCGATTCGAAATTTTGAGAAGTGTATACAACTTGATCCTGAATTCCCCGAGTCATATTACAATCTGGGTATAGTCTATTTTAAACTGAAACAACTGGACAGGGCAGAATATTTTTTTGATCAGTATATGGAGCTGGATCCCGATTCATTCTGGAGTGATCAGGCAGCTCAATACATTGATGATATGGAATTATTAAGAGCAGGCAATGATATTGATGAGCTGATGCTCTTTGACAACAGTCCACCTGAATTTCTGTAGTCAAAAAACATATCCGGGCGTGAATATTGGTAATGTATTGAAACAACCTGGTAAAGTGCAGTTTTAACGAATTACTTCATACACGAGGTCTGACAATCCGTGTGTTAAAAAGGAGCCAGTCTTGTGACAGGCTCCTTGATAAACGACCGATAATTACTGTATCAGGATACTCTCTGAGTCAGGCTGCGAAGAAGTCAGCTTTCAATATGTCATCAACATGGATACTTCTCTCAATACCTTCTCTTCCATTCTTGATTACAACATCGCCTTCCATCTGGCGATTTTTATCAAGCTCAAGGGTGCTGCCGTCTTTTAAATATAGAACAATATCTATCCCACGAAATTGAATATACTGTTCCAGTTGTTTTCGGAATTCATTTTCTGCTAGTTGCACACTGATACTCCTGTTTCGCGATTCACATTTTATTTTTATAAGTTATATTTGAATTTGCAAAAAATCTTACGGGACCTTTGCAATTTTATGTCTCAAACAAAAACATAAATTTTCAAATATGCCATACAGTACAATCACTTTTTTAGAAGTGCGTACAAACTATTGTATGGTACAAACTTATATGGACTATCGTACAAATTCGCAAAACGCTTTAGAAAAAAATGAAGAAATGGAAAAAAATGAGGAAGAAACTCAAGAATGAATGCATGACTGACGAGCAGGTTCTGAGAAATCATTCGATTTGTCCCGTTAAAATATCTACGAATTTGAAGGTTGTGTTTACCTGGATGGATTTCATCCAGCAGTATAAAGACTGTGAGGATTTCGGTTCGCATCTTCAATAATTAATCCGAAATTCTATTTCGCATCATTATGAGCTCGTTCATCTTTTAAAAAGCTACATCGTTATGGTCCTGGAGCGGTCGATTTCAGGAGTGCTGCTGAGTAATCCACTTCTCAATCACAGTCAGTCCCATAAAATAGCTGCGTCATTTCACGGAGGATGCACGATAAAAAAAATGTTAAAATTATCTGTAATTTAGTTAAACATGTAATCATATAGAACCAATTATTACAGACCCTATCGGAATTCCTTGACTTATTATGGTATCTATGTGAATTTACTATAACTGGAGTGTCGCTTTTTCGATGAACACTCTCAGAATATTAACATGCAGCACCATCAGGCCGAAATTGTTGAACTCTATGCTTCTATCGGAAAGCTGATTACATCATCACTGAATCTCAATGATGTATTAAAAGGAATTATGGAGGAGATTCGGATTTTCTTCAATCCCGAGAACTGGAGCCTTCTGTATTATAATAAAAAAAATAAAGAGCTCTCGTTTCTCATAGCGAAGGGACTTGATATTGAATTGATCAAGGATTTGCGTATCAAAAAAGGAGAGGGTGTTGCCGGATATGTTGTGGAGACCGGGCTGCCTCTCTTCGTGTTCGACACATCAGAAGGGATGACTTACTCAAGAAAGGTAGATGAAAGGACCGGTTTTAAGACCAGGTCCATCATTGCCGTTCCCATACAGTTTCAGACACGTATCTATGGAGTACTTGAAATCGTGAATAGAAAGGACGGGGAGCCTTTTACTGAGGTTGAGTCCACGATTATGCAGACAATCGCAGACTTTTCAGCTATCGCATTTTCAAATGTGTATTTATACAGAAACACACTGCGCAAGGCACATTATGATTCTCTTACCGGAGTATTGAACAGGGCTTCTCTCAATGATTTTATCGAGGATTGTGAGTCGAATAATATGGATACTAAGTTTGCATCCGTGACTGTTATCGATCTTGATAATTTTAAAGAGATCAATGATCAATACGGTCACCTGGAAGGGGACCGGGTACTTGTGGATTTTGCAAACGCTATGCAGGGGGAAATCCCTCCTGACAGTAAATTTTTTCGCACAGGTGGTGATGAATTTTTACTGAGCATTACTGGATATTCCGAAAGGGAATCAGATAGAGTGATTGAAAGCATTAATCGTTTATGCGATAAAGTGAAGGCCAGTCTGGTATATCGATCCATACCTATCGATTTTTCATACGGGTCGAGCTTCGGACGACGTGAATTAATCAAGCAGCTTATCTACAAGTCGGACCGAATGATGTACAGGCAAAAAAAAGGACGTCTGTAAAGGCCTGAGAAGGGAGTTACACGGTAAATTATATTGTCGGGGGGGGGAATTACAACTATAACGCCCTGCCGGAGGGATCAAGCAGGACGTATTAATGAAAGCTTATTCAATCTAAAGATTCCAGCGGTAATTCAGCGCTGACTATTTCATCTTTACCATGCGGGCTTCAATTTCATCCTTTGAAACATCGCCGCTGTTGTCTGCGTCGATAGCCTTGAATTTCTGTTCACACTCATCTTCATTAATGTTACTGTCTCCATCTTTGTCGCTCATGGCGAAGGCCTTTTCAAACATGGAATCGTCCCCATGGATTTTAATGTGATGCTCTCTCATCTCTTCTTTTGAAATTACACCGTTTCCATCTTTGTCCTTAACCTTGAAATGGGCCATCCATTCTTCATGTGAAATGGTTCCATCTTTTCCGGTATCCATCTCTGCGATTACATTATCCGCTGAACTTGTTTTTTCTTGAGGTGCTTCTTCCTTTTTACAGGACACGAATACAAACAATACAGCGATTAGCGCGATCAGTAATCTGTTCATTTATTTAATTTCTCCAGCTTTTAAATATGAATGTCTGATGGGATAAATTCATCATCCTGGTGCGAGTAAATTATTTACCATCTGCACAAATTCATTGGTGCATTTAGACGAGAAAAAAATGATTATTATAACATTGCTCTGGTGATAAAAATGGGTTTTCCAGTATATGAAACAATCTGAAGCTTCTTCGATGATACAGCTGTAAATATTTTTCAGGAACTTTCCCGGTGAGTTTCAGGTATCCGCTTAATCTAAAAATTATTCCGAAAAAAACAAGAAGTGGTTATTGGCAGTAAACTTTATACTCCTTTGCTGCCACTATCTGCGAATCGGAAAAAATCCCCGTTAATACATTCACAGAATTAATGATGGAAAGACCTGGCAAAAAGCGAAACCTCCTCGAACCAGCAAAGCTCTGACCGAAACGGCATTCAATTATTTACCGGATCTGGTCGTCGATATCAAAACTAAATCCTGTCAGCCCTTTGCCTCTCTACGGAAATGCCGAAATCAAAGATACATTTCGTGTTTGTATTGCGGATCAACTATTGTATGATGCAGCCCGATTCTATTCAGGGCTTCCGGTATACTGTTTTTTAGAAATATACTGATCCTGTCAGATTCAAAAAACTCATCAAGGTCCATCCATTTTGCATCCTCTATTTCCTGTGTATCAATAATATTGATCTGTGTTGTTTTCGCTTCCGCCATGCAGAACAGGTAGAGATTTGATTCGCCGAATTGAGAATTCGTAATATGGCTCAGACCTGATACGGACAGGAGTCTGGCAATCACTCCCGTTTCTTCTCTTACCTCCCGTTCCAGTGCTTCTGCTATTGTTTCGTTGTCGTCAATACTCCCTCCCGGAAGTTTATAGTTGTTACTCAATCTATTTTTTATAACAAGTATTTGGTTATCTTTAATTATAATCGCTCCTGTTGCCAGTGTATGATTTGCGGGTGTTGGAGAATTCGTATCAGCACTTGTTTTTCTGAATAAAGTAATATTACTGGAATTGCATGTATAAAAAAGAAAACCCCTTTCCGTAAGGTGCTGGATATACCGGGAAAACTCGATTGAGAGAGTCATCCAGATTATCTTTTTATCTCTGTTGTTATTGAGGATTAAATCTAGATCGGAAATAAATTCGCCGGTATTCTGAGGGATTGAATCCGAATCTATTACCAGACCACCAAATTTATCTGCTGCGTATTTCATGTTGGTTTATTTTCCCTTAAAACCCGGTTACAGGCAACACATTTACGGATCGGAAAATAATACTTCAATTTATAACCGGACTGGTCGGCAAAAGAGACCATTTACAGATCATTTTTAGCTAAAAAGAAGAAGTTAATGATACTACTGTGAGGTCGTGTAAAGGAAAAAGGGAGTTACATTTAATCAATAACTGGAAATTTTCTACTCGTTATATATTTAAAATTAATATACCTATTTAATTAACGTTCAAAAAGTATGGCGTATTGATTAGTTTTCTTTGAAAACATCACTATAATTGAAAAAGAAGAAAATCCTGCAGTTGTATATTGTTTTATTATTTGCAACAAGGGTGAAATATACAATATGTTCATAAATGAGAGTTTTATACCGTCTGTTAATTAAATTCGGATAAATCCATGCAACCGGGCCATTTCTATATATGCTGAACTTTCTAAAAAAAATATTCCGGATTATTGTAGGATACAGAGTGGGAAAGACCAGGGTTGTTCCTGTAACCCTGAAGCTAACATTTATATTCCTCATTATCATTTTAGTTTCGAATTTTACATCTAATTATATCAATTTGATGCTGAATAGAAGCGAATTAAATTCTCTTTTAAGACAGCTAATGGTTAAAGATCTCCGGGATCTGAACAATTACGTTAACAATCAGTATGAAATTTATGAATTTCTCGGGGATAAAGATTCTTCGATAGATGCCATTTCTAAAAAAGCTCGTTTCGAACTGGAACGGTCCAAAGGTGGTC
>JBNKQE010000064.1:0-17689 GCA_050295715.1 Leptospirales bacterium | reverse complement strand
ATCGTATGTTGCAAGAGGCTGTTTTGGGACAGCTTCTATATATGCTCTGACATTATGTCTAACATCAGCGATTTATTCAGATCCGAATTCGCCTCAACTTTCTACATATTATTATAAAAATTACAGGTTAATGTATAACAACGATGTTGCCCTTGTTCTTAATGAGGGAATGAAAAAGGCAAAATTAATTTTTATGAAATCCAATTCATTCGATCCCGTTAAATCATCGGACAATGGTATAGTTGAAGGAGAGACAACATCGTACAAAGTGCTCTCTATTGTAGGGCCGGTATTTTCTTACGAGTTAGATTACTATGCAGAAGGAGGTGCACATCCAACGTATGGAAAGGGATATCGAACAATAGATATTACGACCGGTAAACCGGCATCACTTTTAACATATTTTTCGGAAAAAGAGATTTTGAATTCATTTTTACAGGATTCCGTTTTGAGAAAGAGTCTGCCTGCGGGGAGACGAGCTAAAAGTTTAAAAGATTTTTTTAGTATGGCTGATGGCGGTTGTGATATGTACATAAGCAAAGGAATGCTTTCCGAATTTGCATTTCATCATGTGAAAGGAGATAAAATTGCGGTGCGAATCGGACTGAGTCATGGATGCGAAGCACAGAGAGGAAACTTTACAAAAATCGGACTCTATCTGAAAATTCCGGAATCTCTACTTTCAGCCATCAAAGAGGCCAAAGAAAATTCAAGACTTCAAAACGACATGGATCGTTGAATATGTTAAGGAATGATGCAGGTTTGACTTTCAACTATTTTGTCGGTTAAATTCCATTTTTCTTTTTTCGTTTACTGATATTTATCTTGCTATTTTCCCAGCATTGGGAATAGAGTATCTGCACAATGGATTATGTCTATCTTATAACAGCAACAGGCGGTGGCCTTTTTTTTCTTATTCAGCTTGTATTGCAGTTTACCGGGATTTTTGACGGGGATTCTGGTGGATCCGATATAGATATCGATTCAGGTAGTTCCGATACTGATACGTCAGGTGATGGAAGTGACCTGAGTTTCAGATATCTTTCCCTGCAGTCATTCAGTGCTTATTTCATGATATTTGGACTGACGGGATTGGCGCTTCACAGGCAGAGTCATTTTCCTCATTGGATTTCAATCATTGTTTCGGTCCTGGCAGGTCTTGCAACATTAAAAATATTATCCTGGATATATAAAATTATAAATTCATTGCAGTCTACCGGAAACCTGGATCTTACCCATGTGGAAGGAAGCCAGGGAGAGGTTTATGCTCAAATTCCGGAAAAGGGAACGGGACAGGTTCAAATTCGCATCGAGGGAAGAATCCGAACATTCGATGCACAGAGTTGTGATGGAACGTTTCTTGAGTCCGGAACACCGGTTCGAGTTGTTTCCATGAGTTCGGATCATAGACTATTGGTTGAAAGGGTGATATAAAATGATGATAGATTACTGGTTGATTCTTGTTTCTGCGCTGGTTACATTATTTGTTTCAACTACGTTATTTCTTGCCTCCAGGTATAAAAGGTGTCCTTCCGACAAAATACTTGTTGTATACGGTCGTGTTGGCCGTGGTCAATCAGCCAGATGCATCCACGGTGGTGGTGCATTGATTCTGCCATTGGTCCAGGATTATCAATATCTGAAGCTGACTCCGTTGACTATTAATATTCCCCTTCAGAATGCTCTTTCGCAACAGAATATTCGTATCAACGTTCCCAGTACTTTCACAGTGGGCATCAGTACAGACGAAGCTATTATGATGAGCGCTGCGGAACGCCTTCTGGGACTGGGATCAGAAGATATAGTCGAAATGGCGCGCGAAATTATATTCGGTCAACTTCGACTGACGGTTGCTTCCCTTACAATCGAACAGATCAACCAGGACCGGGAAAGCTTTCTTGCCTCAATTCGCAAGAATGTCGAACCGGAGCTAAATAAAATCGGTTTGTATTTAATCAACGTCAATATTACTGATATCACGGATGTTTCCGACTATATTGAAAGTATCGGCAAGAAGGCGGCCGCCGAAGCAATCAACAGAGCGCGTATAGATGTTGCAATTCAGGAGAAAACGGGTGCCATTGGTGAGTCGGATGCCTTCCGTGAAAAAGAGATTCGCGTAGCAGAAAACGTCGCAGAAGCAGAGAAAGGTAAAAAGGTTGCCGAAGCGGATCAGCGAATCGAGGTTCAAAAACAGGAAACAAATGCGTCGATTGGAGAATCGGACGCCATTCGTGAAAAAGAGATCCGTATCGCTGAGAATAATGCTCTTTCAGACAAAGGGAAAAAGAAAGCGGAAGCTGACAGGCGAATCTATGTTCAATCAATGGAGTCCGAAGCGGTTACCGGCGAAAATAAATCCAGAGCCGAAATTGCCATGGCCAATGCCGAGCTTGCAAAGAAAGAGGCTGAGGCGGGCCAGATGGGAGAAGTTGCCCGGTTTGATGCCGAGGCAGAAATACAAAAGGCTCAAGCTCGCGCGGAAGAGCAAAGACTGATTGCAAGTGAAGTTGTGCAACAAGAGATAAATCGCAAGAAAGTTGAAATTCAGGCTGAAGCGGAAGCTGAGAAGATTCGTCGTGAGGCAAAAGGTCATGCGGATGCGGTTCTTTTGCGTTATAAAGCCGAAGCGGAAGGGATTAAACAGGTTCTGGAAAATAAAGCGGAAGGGTATCGTGTTCTTGTGGAGAGTACTAATGGCGATACGAAAGCTGCCGCAACGCTACTCCTTCTTGAAAAACTGGAAGAGATTGTCAAGCTTCAGGTAGAGGCTATTAAGAATATCAAGATTGATAAGATTACAGTCTGGGATTCAGGGGCGGGAGGAGAGAACGGTCAATCTTCTACATCCAACTTTATGTCCAGCCTGATTAAAAGTATTCCACCACTCCACGATGTGGCCCAGATGGCCGGCGTGGATTTACCGGAGTATCTGGGCAATATTGCATCAGAGGCAAAAACAACGATGGACCCTGCGAAAGAAACAAAGACAAATGATCATCAGAGCAAAGGCCACAGACAGGGAAGATCACAGGACACATGAAAGGATACAACTGAAAATAATGTCATAATATATCCGGCGATCCGGTTGCAATTTTTCCCCGATAGGGATTCCTCTCGTCCTTTTGGTTTTAATTAGAGATTGAACCTTCCGTCGGAAAATTTCTCGATTTCAAATAATTATTTACCTTCTTTAATTGCACTTCTCGATTAAAGGCAGGATGTGCTAAAAATATTTAAGTATGCATACTACTGATTATTTTTATAATTATTAGGTTCATGCATGGAAATATTCCGCTTTTTTTCTTCTAATAAGTATTAATTCGTATCAAAATCGTTTTGAATATGGTAATATTCCATTCTGGATTAATGCGTATTGCTGAGCGCACTGGAGAAAAGTAGATGAAAAAATTAACTTTCGCCCCTTTTTTATTTAATTTTCAATATAAATTGAATAAAACTATAATGCAACTTTTAAGTGTTTTAATTCTCCTGAGTGCATCTTTTGCATTAAATGCACAGGTGATTGATCTTGGGCCTGAGGCTCTCTATTTATATAAACCATCGGTTTTTGGAGTATGGGGAAATTCACGTGCTTCTCTTCCTCCAGCTTATGTTCAAATGAATTTTCAGCAGCGTGTCACCGATTACCCCTGTTGCCCGGATCAGGGATTTTTACAGCCATCCTCAAGAGATCCGGGATTGTCCTCAAATCGACCGGAGCTGCGAGGTTTTACACAGAAGCCATCCTCAGGATTGATAAATCTGGTTGTGCCAGGTATCAATCTAAGCAATATGCAAATACCGGACTCGAAAAATATTGTTACTGAATTGAGTGGTGTACCTATCGCAATAGTGGCTACGCATAAACCACTCAAAACTACACCTGATTCCAGAAAGAATCTAAGACACGCTCTACAGTTTGAATTTATGGATAATCTGATCATACAAATGCGAGAGGCTGAATATACAGATAATGGAGCCGGACGGAGTACACGACCTTCTCGTTATATTGATACCGGAAGCAGTGATAGAATGCTAAAAGAGGGATACTTTCTGGTAAAAGGTGAACTGAAGTTACCCGGAGGATTGCCAATTTCCATGGACCAGGAGGCGAATTCCGGTAGAGGGGCTCTGTACACTGCAAAACCTGGTTGGCATTCTCATTATGATATAGTTGTAAAAACGCAGAATTCTAGCAGAAGCAAGGTATCGGGGATTCGACTCTACAACTTTTTTAAAGGGAGAAACAACACTCAGACGAGAGTTTTCTTTCACACCTTTCTAAAATATAACAGCGATGATGCGAAGAGACTGAGCGAACTTGCAGGAGCAACAGAGTTTGGATTGTATCGCAAGGCCTGGGGTGCACTCCGGTCGGGACCCAGAGACATATGTGTTGCTTCCGGTTGTCTTGTATCGGGACCGCCAATGGGAATGATCGGACGAAACTCCGGCAGTTTACCGGGTCGTTCCAATAGGTTTGGACAGGTCCAATCCCCATTTCCAGGGCGTTCTAAGCGTCCCACTTTGCCTGGAAAAGGAAAGAGGCTTTCACCACAGGCTCCATCTGTATCCACAGATTCACTGGTTGCGAATCGTCTCTTTACACCCGTTCTTTCACCTGAGCTGGGTTTCATACATGTACCGGCTAGATTGAGTTTTCGCCTGGTAGCTGCTCCGGGATCAGATTTAAATGGAGTCAGCCTCAAGATTTCAGCACGTAGAAAGAGTGATGGAAAAACAATTCAGGGAGTGGAGAAGGAAGAGCTATTCAGCAAGGTTTACTCGACGTATCACCAACCTCAGATTGATCCGCCTGTACATTCCAGTGGTATTGTCCCAGGTATACCGACAGTGAGAGAGAAACGAATTTACCTGCAGCTGGATGATACTCCCGGTACAGAGTATACAATCTCCTGCACGATCAAGAGGGGAAATATGGCTTATGATTGCAGTCGTGGTCGTCCCTCCGGATATATTCGCTCCTTGAGCCAGATGATGCCGGATAGTCCAAATTCATACACGCCGGGTGAACGGCGAATTTTTAGAACTTTTGAAGAGGCATTTGGCAGCTATGTTGTAGGAATGCCTTATACAAATGCGAGAGATTATATTCCCATGCAGGATGCATATCCTTTATACGAAATTATGTTTAGAAAACCCTGAATTAGAATGTGGTACATTTATTCTGGATTGCGATCTGTATTGAGGGTTGTCCTTTAACAAATTTATTTGGATTATGGACTACCCTCAACAGAATAATTTGATTTCTCGCGATAACCATCCGGGCCAATCAGTTCAATAGTGTGTTTGCCTGGATGAAAAGGCAGTGTTTGCCGGATCTCTTTTGTTGCACTTTTCCAGTTGCTATCGCCTATTCGATAGCGGCATCCGTTACACCCGAGTATGTGCAGAGGTATCGCCAGAGCTGATCGTGGTACATGCGGATCTTCGATATAGGTTTCGCCTGAAGAAGGAGATAGTATGCGTCTTTGATTTATTTCGTATTCGTTGTTTTGAACTGGATCCTTGCTAAGTGGTCTTGTTTGACATTCATCAGGAAAATGATATTGAGCCGGAACTGCCTCACTGACCGTCATGCAGCTATTACCGGACGGGGCAGGGCAGCCTGTTTTCGCACAAACTTCTACTTGATTCCATCCGATGGGCGTCTTCCATTGATTTCGAATCCCGTTTTTTATTCGTTTCTCTTCCAGCATCCGGATCACCTGGTGAAAGATTCGTCCGGCGCCGTAGACTCCTGAAATTCGATTCATGGAGCCTCCGTGAAAGTCACCAACCCAGACGGCGACGACAAAGCGATCTGTATATCCAACCGTCCACGAATCGCGAAAATCTTTTGAAGTTCCTGTTTTCGCAGCTACGTCAAAAGGGAAATCCAGGAAGCTTCTATCTCCATAGGCTCTTCGCCCTGTCTCTCTATCGGATAGAATATCCGTTATCCAGTAGGCCGCGCGTTCTGAAAAGATTGAATGATTATTGTTATCATCCCACTCCAGTATATCTCCATTCTCCACACTCCCCAGACGGAGTGGTCTTAATTCACCACCGCTTACGAATACTGAATAAGCACGGGCCAGTTCCATAACACTGGTTCCGGTAATACCGAGTGCAATGCCGGGTCCATATTGATCCGGTCCGCCCTCAACACTCATTCCCAGTTTTTGCAAGACATTATATATCCTATCAGTTCCTACTTTTTGTGCAAGATCGACAGCCGGAATGTTTCTTGATGTGACCAGTGACTCTCGTAATGATATATCTCCCCAGTAATTCAGATCATAGTTTAGAGGACGATATGTCTCTCCCGCATCTCCGGTTTCAACGGATATCTCCCGGTCGCTGAGTATTGAGAAGGGACCAAGACCCAGCTCATCCATAGACAGGGCATAGACAAACGGTTTCAAAGTTGATCCTGCATTTCTTCTGGCCCTGGCTCCGTCTACCTGTCCTTCTTCTCCGCTGTAGTCGCTCGAACCGACATATATGACAGTTTCAAACCTCTCTTTTCCTTTATCTTTTTTACGTTCCAGCGCAACTACAGCACCTTCAAACGCTCCTTTTTTTCGCACTATCTCTAGTTCTGATGCAAGAATACGACTGGCCTGTTCATTCCAATCATCAGAAATTGTTGTTCTCACTTCGCCATGAATTCCGGGATATTCCAGGAGCAAACGATCTATAAAATGAGGTGCACGGCTTGATTCTTCAAATGATCCTGCTATGTGTGAAGCAGTGGCAGCCGTTTTTGCGAAAACTTTTGATTCCAGAGACGGCGGAAGTGATGGGTCTATTCCCAGTTTTTCAGCGAGAGCAGCATACCTTGCGCGAAAAGGCACTCTCCCTGTAGTGGATCTTCGAATCAGAATTGCGAGCACTGCTGATTCTTCAGGTGTAAGATAGGTCATCTCCTTTCCAAGAATACGAACAGAGGCAACGGGAATTCCCTGCGAGTTCCATTTAAGAGGGACCAGATTGAGATAACATTCCAGGATGGAATCAGACGAATTCCATAATGCCAGACGCATAGCATACCATGCCTCCACAGGCTTTCGCAAAAAAGGAGAAGAGGGAAGGTGGATTCCCGGATGCAGTCTCGCCACCTGCTGGTGTATTGTTGACGCTCCGGAAACAATTCTACCAGCGTGCAAGTTCTGGAAAAAAGCTCTGACAATCGCTAAAGGATCGACACCCGGATGATACCCAAACCGACTATCTTCAGCCTCAATTACAGCATGCTTGACATGCTCGGGAAATTCATCATAGCTTCGATAAGCCGCCCAGGCACCGGTCCTTTCATCACGAAGCTGCCTTAGCTCTCTCCCTTCACGGGAGAGAAATTTAAGGGCTCCACCGGACGCCGGGAGCGGTGGCGGTGGAGGAAGAATGATTATAACGCATACTCCGGATGTCATTAAATATATCGCCACTCTCTTTATAGTAGAAAGATTGCGAAAAGAAAGATCGAGTAACTGTCCTTTCGCGTCGATATATTCTTTTATGGACCGGAGATCACGGATTATTTTAACGAACTTCCACACTTCCGTATCCGGACCGTCCAAAAACTTCAGGTTCGTACATGGCCCATCCCCTTGCTGCAGGCCAGGACGTCTCACCTTTTACAAGCGGACGCAAGAGATAATAGAATTCCTGTGTTCCAGGCGAAAGGTAATCTTTCATTATTACGACTCGATCCGTTCTGTATTCTGTTTGAGCCGGTTCGTCCATCCACCAGTAAAGATCATCAGCACCTTTTTTCGCAGAACTTTTGAGTATTCGTGAATAGGAGTTACCCTCTGTTGCAAAACCAGCCTGCACAACTTCTGATGTGGAAGGAATCAAATCGTTTAAGGCGAATTGATAAACCGGTTTTGCTGTAGAAACAGTGAGGCGAACCAGATAGACTTTTCCCCTTCTTAGAGTGATTTGATCCGAAGTAACACCAATCTCCATGGAGGATCCCGGCTTATCCAGCGCTGACAGTGGAATTACTTCACGTCGCACTTCGATTCCTTCATCTCTCGGTTTATCAGCACCGGTTCCTGGAACGTAACTGAGCAGTGCTCTGTAATAAAGACGTCCGACGCCATTCTTATTAAATGAAAGAGAGTTCTCAAGATCTCCTGAAGCAAGCTTTCGTAATTCGTTTAATTGAAAAACCTTTGATTTTGACTGATCATCTCTACCATCGAATTTATTCTTGAAAATAGATTTTTTACCCAGAATAACACTGGCGACAAAGTCAGGAGATTCCTTTTCAAAACGATTTCGATAATCCATCAATGCATAAGAGAGAAGACCGGAATTATGACTGCTCTTCCAGAGGGCTGATTTTTGTGATGCAACAATTTTTCGAACCATTTTCGGTATCAGTGGGCTATCAGGGTTCATGGCTATAAAAAGTCTCAGTGTTTCAGCCAGAGTTGAGCCGCCTGATCCAAATGCCCTTCCGGCAGGCTCATCGCCTGCGAAAGTTACACCTGCTGTTCCAATTTGTAAGTTGTTTTCCAGGTCTCGCATAATACGAGATATACGAGTATCGTCCTTTTCGGCTCCAGTTCTAAGGGCTCGTGCAAGTGCAAGTCGGGCCCGTGCTCGATAGCTCAGTGAATCGTAACGGTTGTAGAGAAAATCTTCCATCTCGCTATCGGCTTTATCTTCTCTTGCCAGTACAAGTTGTATAAGAGTGAGAGACTCCAGAGCATAATCCCACGAAGCCTTTGATGGATGTCGGGAGTAAGACTCAAGGTAGTTAAGTGCTTTGCTATATACATCGGAAGGGACATCATAGTCTGTTCCGCTCCTCCTGTTTTCCAGAATTGCCGATTGGAGAACATAGGTAATGTAAGCGGTTAAGTAGGGCCTTGATCGGGAAGACCACTCCTTCCACAATCGAAATCCGCCATCCGAATTTTGAGTATTTTTGATAGTCTCAAAAAATTGACTTTCAATCAAATCAAAATCATAACCGCGTCCGGAGGGACGTTCATAACCATAAGATTCAAGAAGTTCGCCAGCGGACAATCGCACAAGAAAGGCTGAAGCTACCTGCTCGGAACAAAAATAGGGATTTGTTTTAAAGAAGGAAAAAGCGCTGCCCATACCGGTCATGGCAGTGGATGAGAGCTCTAACTTTAGAGTTCCCATATCGTCTGCTGTAACACCTTTTTCGGGAATCACAACATACTCTTTTTCCGTTTTTTCAGCGACGCCACCTATGGCAAATGCTTCGACCGGCGGCGATTCTCGCAATGGAACATGGGCGATAAGGGCGTCCTTTAATGACTTATCACCGGCGTTTGAATTTTCCGGTACTATAGAAACCTTGATCTTCGCTTCCATCCCTCGCAGATCAAAAGCTGCACCGCTCATCGGTTCTTCGCGAGCCAGCCGGAGGGACTCTTTTCTGAGATTTTCGTAAGCAGCCGGATTGATTCTTGTGAGACGGGAAAACTCTTTACTCTGACCGGCTGCAACAGTGATACTCTCTGCATTACCCTGTGGGAAGCTTAACAGCTCTGATTGAATTTTAGCAGAAAACCGGATGGTTTTATTCGATTGGTTTGTTATCACTCCTCCGACTTTGACCGTATCTCCAGGTCGGAAAAATCCAGGAAGAACCGGCCGGAGAACTACAGGTTTTCGTACCTTGAACTCGTAACTGGTATTGTTGTAGCGGCCGCTTTTTGCCGCAAGAGCCTGAACCCGGAAAGTTGTAAGATTGTGCGGAAGCTTAAATTGAATCTTTGCACTTCCATCACTGCCTATTTTTAAGGATTCTTCCCAGTGGGCTGTATAACGAAAATCTTTACGGGCGCCGTCTTCTGAGTCTTCATCGAATCCCCCTTCACCTTTTCCCTCGGCCCCCCAGCCTTTGCCGCCGGGAGCGGCCCCTTTAGCTGCATAGGATGCAAGCTCGATAATGGCATGGCGATTATCAAAAATTGAGACTCCAAGGGGCCAGGTTGCATAGATAGCATGAATGGGATCTTCAAACCAGTAGTTTACAAGATCGAGAACTCCCCGGTCGGCCACTGAGACGACAACCTCGGCACCCGGTTCACTGTGCAGTGTAAGTTCGACAGAATCACCGGGACCGTACTCTTTGCGATCGCTTTTTACTTCCAGCGGTATACGTCGTGATGCCGGGTCGACGGATAGACGGACCATTCCGGCCTTCAGCATGGGTCGTCCGAGATCCTCTTTTTGAATTGTTCCCGAATAGGAAGATGTCTCTACAAGATGATTCCCGACACGTGGTCTTAGCAGTAAAACTCCCACATAAACATCGGGAACATGTTCTTCGGTAATAGGAATTTCGATTGGTGTGCCGTTTCCTTTAAGAGGGAAACTTTTTTGCCAGAGAACACCCTCCCTTTCCAGCGTTACGATGGCAGTGCACTCGGGAAACGGTGATTGAATCATGATTTTTGCAGTGTCACCGGGAGCGTATTCGTCTCTATCCGCGAGAATTTCAACTATATCATCATTGCGAAAATCCCAGCCAATGTATCCTCCACCGTATGCGTATACATTGGTTCTTGTATACGCACCGCTTTCGGGAACAGAGACAGTAATTACATAGTTGCCCGGTTGTGGTGCTTCGAATTCAAAAGGGAGAGGATCACCGGCCAGAGCAACATCCTGTTCAAGAATTCTCACTCGCTCCAGTGTATTTTTTCGCTGAACCGATCCACCGGGTGAACGGGTCATTACAGTCTTCCACTCTTTTCGCTCTACGATGATTCTTCCGGAGGCATTGGCATCTCTCCCCTTCGGATTCACAGCAACGACTTTCATGCTGAATTTATTTCCAGCGGGAATGTAACGATCATCTACATTGATACCCGGAAGAGCCTCCCCCGGATAGACCGTAAACTGTCCGGTGGATGCCACACTCCTTTCGTCGACATCGCTTACTCTTGCTTCCAGTTCCAGGTCATAGACGCGTTTCAGTCCTTCGCCAGCACTGGCCGGTTCCATTCCACGAGCGTTGATAGTCAAAGAAAGATTTCCGCCTCCGTCAAGCTTTCCTTCGCCGCCCGCTATTCTATCCCAGGAGGGAGTATCCCAGCGAAGAGAGTAATCATCATCTCCAAATCTGTAACCCGGTTTTGATTTGAAAGCGAGCGATTGGGGTTTTTGACTCCAGCTATAGCTTACTTTTGCTCCAGGCATAGGGCCTCCAAAAAGATACCTCCCCTTTACAATACCTGTTACATTGCCGCTTCCCACCTGTTCATCGGGCACTTCCGTCTCTACAGAAAATCGGGCCGGTTTGAACTCCTCTACCTGAAAAGTATCGCGAATGCTGCCACGTGTCTCTTCTGAATTAAAAGATATTGTTTGATGACCTGTGGGGGAGTCATCGGGTATTTGAAACTCTCCACCGGCAAAACCTTCAGAAGATACATAAAGTGTTTCATTATATATCTCTTCTCCGCGAGAATCATTGATTTTTGCTTTTATGTTACCAAGATGATCTGAGTCATGCTGTAAAAGACCCTTTTCGCGCGAAGCGAGGAGGACTTTATATTTAACTGTATCTCCCGGAAGGTAGAGCTTGCGGTCAAATACAACCTGACCTGTGAGAGTCGGTTCAGCAGCCTCACTGTCAAAATTGGAAGAGAGCCCCCACATAGAGTAGTTATCCTGTTTTCCAGTGAGATACACCTTATCTCCACCAGGCCCAAATGCGATAATGGCATCCTGTCGAATCTGACTATCGATCCGGGCTTCGATAAAGCAGTGACCATTGTTATCAGTTGAGCATTCTCCTTTTCGGGAGTTATCTGAATAATACTCGACACGGGATCCTTTCAGAGCTCTGCCGGAAGAGAGAGAGTGAATCCATATATGTACTCCATTGTAACTTCGCTTTGCCACCATTCCCATATCTGTTATCTGTACATAGGAATGTGAAGTTTTTGTTTTTGGATCCCCCCTGTAGTCCTGTGTGTTTCCCGTAAGCTGTATATCATACCAGCCAAATTTTGAATCACTCTTTTTCGAAAGAATATTTTCAAGGCGAAATCCGACTTTACCGCCTCTGTTTCTTTTTAATCCTGTTTTCCAGGGGAATGACAGATAATGACTGGATGATATAGAATACGGATAATCGGTGTCCGCAGCAAAATTCGTGACTGAATCAACATCAATTTTCCTGATTTCTGCATCGAGAGTTTCAATACCGGCAACATTGACAGGTACATTCCCATGCACTCCCTTTTCTAGAATTGCATGGTAGACACCTGTTGAAAACTCTCTGCGAAATGAGGGAGTTGTGTAGTGAAACTCCCTGTTACCCTGTAAACGGTTTCCATACGCATCTTTCAGGCCGCTATTGATTCGAATTGTATAATCGGTCTCGGGTTCCAGATTGAAATTGGATAGATGAAAACTGTTAACATTTCTATCGTTTGAGTCATTGAAAGAGCGGAGTTTTGCTATGGGAGTTATACTGATGTTTTTACGAATATCTTTTAATCGCACCGGATTATTAAAATCTATATTATCCTGCCAGATACTTTGAAAGAAATCAGCATTCATATCTGCCGTTGCCGTAAGAGGACCGTATGTTTCATAGGTAAGCGACATGGGCTTGATATTTCCATCGACATGTTTCCCGGCAAAATCAGTATGTGATGAGAGCTCAATACTTGCTCCACGGGGAAAATCCGATGCCGGGTCAAGAACAACAGAGTATTTTGATTTTTCGTCTGACAGAAAGTAGTGCTGGCTCTCTTCTTCGGATGTGGGTCTTCGCACGCGAAATGGGACAGTATTGCCATTTACAGTTAAGATAAGTCCCTTTTGAGCCTTTTCCAGGTCTACCGGATAATTGAATTTAAGGATGAAATTCTGACGGTAGGCAAAACGGGATCTGTTATATGGATACGAGGATTGAACTTCCAGAGCGGGAGTTCTAAACTTAAATTGAAAACTCTTTTTAATTACTCGTGTATCTAAAGAGCGGGTTCCAGCGGGAACGGTTACTGTATAATGAGAAGCGGGTTGAAAGGGCTCATCGGGGATAAAGGCTGCTGTGCGACTCCCGTACCATCTAAATTTTCCGTTTATCGGCGGAGATATCTTAACCGGAGCTGTTACCGAATCAGGATCTGCATGCAGTGTGGTCAGGGGGACCATGGGATGACTGAATGTTACGATTATCTCTCTGCCTGGAATGATTCTATCCAGATTTCCCTGTGGACTGAACTGTACAATGGCCAGTTCGCCTTCCGGAATCTGCGATGTTGAAGTATAGACATCTTTGAGTGATGAAAAGTCCGGAGCGCCGTTCAAATCAGACAGATAGAAGAGCGAAACAGATAATAGAATAACGCCACCGCCGAGGGCGCCGATAGCGATCCTGCCTCCCTTTGATTTTACAATTTTATCAATCCATTTAATCTGCCTGAGTTTCTCAATAAATGGTCCCGCAAAGGATGTAATAGTTTTCTTTATGCGTGTCAGAAATTGAACAAGCGTTTGTTTTAATTGATGGACAGATGACATTTAAGAACTCCGGAATCATAAGAATACAATTCAATACTAGAATTCTTTAAGTAATACTTTCGTTCAAGAGAAAAATGTGACAGTTAACGGCAGCAATTCAGGTGCACCACTCTGCTGTTCTGGCACAATCCTGATTTTAGAGTTTAAACTATAATACAGGCCTTTCTCCGTAAATCCATATTCTGGTCGGGCAGACCATTTGAACTTACCGGGGGACCTGGATACAGTAGTGGTAGTAACTATATTCACCCGTAAACAAATCTTTGCAGGGGTAGGATAAAATACCTCCGGTGCTGATCCAATCGCCGGATGTACTATTGGGACGACCACCAAGCAGATAATCCGTAATTGACGGAGATACCCAGTTGTTGCATGTTAATGTATAATCGGAAAAGCCCGTCATGGCAGTCACACTGCTACTGGATACCGGGGCTGCCAATGAGGTGCTGGGTGTAGCGGATGATTGGAACATCATCTGATCTAAACTGTTATAGATGTACCAGCCAGATGCTACAATATTATCCCAATTCTGGTTCGAGGTATACATGAGGGCTCGATAATTGGCCGTATCATCGGGGCGGTTTGCGTAGTTATTACATTGATTGTTATAGGAGCCTATGCCAAGATTCACTGGTTGCGCTCCAGGGCTCAAATACAGATACAATCCTGTCTTGATATAATTGGACTGCGTTACACTACCTGTGTTTCCCGCTCTGTCTACCGTCATGATTCGGAGTTTGTATTGGGAACCGGTCTGGGTTTGGGACGATCCTGTGCCGGGGGTGGATTGAAAGGTTTGGGTTGTATTGGGAATCGTCGGTATACAATCGGAAGAGTACAATTGAGTTAAACAGAGTCTTTCTTCCTTGTAACCCGAAAGGGTATCGGTTCCCCTATTCCACTGGTAATTCACCGTATTTACTGAGTTAATGGCTTCGTAAGTAATCGTCGGAGCCGATGGAGGTGTGGTATCTACAAACACATTCGTTCCACCGCTTTGAGTGATGGAACCCCCATAAGTAAGATAGGCCGATCCGGTTCCATCGGTAGCTGTGACCGTTCCCGATATTGCCGTACTGGAACTGATATTGAGACGATCGGCGGTTGTGCTTCCCGGGCTGTTTTGTCCGTTACTTACAGTGTAAGAACAGCTGAATGCTGTTCCCGTTCCATTTGCACAGCTTACGGTGGCTCCTGTGTTCAGACTGAGGGTGAGTCCGCTGGTGGTTACCTGTTTTGAAAATGTGATTACAATCGGTATGGTTACACCTGCCTTATTCCATTGAGTACTGTGCGTCGTATAGATGGAATTCACCACAGCCTTATCTGTGCAATAAAGATCAACGAAGTTATCCGCGGGTTGCAGGGTAGCACCCGATGGAGTGGGAGAGATAAAACAAATTCGTTCGGGACCGGTGGTCTGGCTTGCAATACTCACAAAGTAGGTGCTTCCCGCATGGAGTCCCGAAAGGATGGCTCTCGTGGAACCATTATCTGCCGATGTAAAGCTCGCATTACCGTTACTGGAAGAGGAATCGGGTTCCGTATAGTCGTAATTCAGGGTAACCGACTCTACTCCTGTAAACGCCGATGTTCGAATCTTTACATTTCCCGTTACCTTACTGCAGTTGATGTTTATAGTCTGATCCACATCCTGAACCGTTGTCGTAAGAGATGTTGTGCCCGTATCGAAGGTACAACTATACCATGGATTTATCGGATTCGTAATGGTTAGAGTATGCACGGAGCCGCTATCGAACGTTCCCAGGTTTGTCGACCCATTGGATGAGATGGAAGTGATAGCGCTGTTGTAGCTATCGGTAATCTGTAGCTGTTCCGAACTGGTGGATGAGGAATACAGATAATCCGTTCCCGCAATGGATATATCCAGATTATGCTGATCAGTGGTGCACGAAATGGATATCGTGAAATTGGATGCACTGAATGTGTTTGAGGTCGATCCAGTAAAAAAACAGGTTTGCCAGGGGGATGTGGGCTGTCCAACAATGCTGAAATCCAGCGATTCCCCGGTGAGGTAGCTGTACGAGAATACATGCTGGGTGGTTCCCGCCGGGATGGTATCCGTTACACCTGTTATACTGTCTTTGATCTTAAGCCCACTTCCGTTGTAATTTGAAAGATTGATCGTGGACACAAAACCGGATGGGTTGCAATCCAGATGAAGTGTCATAGGCGCGCTTGTTACAGTGCGTGGAAAGCTCTCCACAAAGCTACAATTCTGGGCCGAATGCTGGTTCGTGATGAGAGCCGAAATCGTAACCCCGGACGGAACCTGCACCGGTGTCGAGTCAAAATCAAAACTTCCCGTCTGCCCCGCGCTCAATGTCTGGATGGGATAGCTTCCGTTAGTGGATGTATATGGATCATTCCAGGTAAGTTCCACATTTACGTTGTCGATGATGGTTCCCTGAATCAGTGCGTCCACTCCGTATGTGGTTGATGTACAGATAATATCAGGCAATGATACATTGACTGTTCCGGCAACAAAGGTATGTGTGCTTCCCGCAGTGCTGCCGCCAGTGCTGGAACCGGTTGTCCCGTTCCAGCTACAACTCTGGAGCGGGGTTGAGGTAGTTCCCGCTGAAATGGTAACCGATACGTCAGCTCCATACGGGATGGCCTCAGAGAATGCATAGCCCGTTGATCCCCCCGCCGGATGCAGTGTGGCGGATCCCGATGTTCCAGCGGCAGTATGACTCCAGCTTAGATCGATCTGAAATCCTGGTCCGTGTAGCGAGTCAAGTGATCCGGACGCAAGAATAGTATCCATAGAGCAATTAACCGGAATAGTTATCGCTCCGCCTCCGATAGTTCCCTGCGATGTCCCGGAGGTAAGGGAACAATTCTGCCCTGTGGGCTGAGCTACAATGGAAGCGGTGTACGTTGCACCACTGTAAAGAGAAGCCAGGCTATATATTGTAGCATTGGCCCCGGGACTGACTGTTATGGAATCTGGAGTTCCGTTGTAATTACTATCAAGTTTTACCTGCAGCCCTGTATAATATAGATCAACAATGGTTCCTCCTACATTGTACTGATTTGTGCTACAACTTACCGGAATAGTCTGTACGGGATTCTGATTTAGCGGATCTACAATGCTTGGATCTTCTATGCTTGTTGTTGAGGGCGTGCACGTCTGCCAGGGGCTGACCGGTTGAGATGTTACAGAAAGAGTTGCCGTTGCTCCCTTATTGAGCGGAGTAAAAAAGGCGTGTTGGCCGATATTTTCGATGGAGATTCCTTCACTGAATCCATAGTCAGCTATATGACTCAGGGAAAGCCCCGTTCCCAGTAATCCCGTTCCCGCATCTCCCGTTACATCCAGTTCAACAAGAAAGCCATCCGAACAGTTCACCACAACATTGGATACACTATTGTTCTCAATTGTACCCGTATCGCCGGCAATGGAACAAAACTGGGCTGGAATTTGTGGGTAGCCGGAAATTGAAACCTGATAATTGGTTAGCGTGTGAAGTCCGGTTGTAAAAGTAAATGGAACATCAATACCCGCTGTTCCCACTCCGTTTCCTGCCAGAGCCAGGGTTTCTGATGAAGAATTTGTTCCCAATCCGGATGAATAATCACCGCTCAATTGAAGCTGAAAATTGCTGCTTCCGGTAAGTCCCGACACATGACCACTGATTTGATACAGGGGAGAATTGATTACATCGACTAGAAATAATTCCGGAAGATTATCACCTACTCTCTTATTGCATCCGCTGAAAGTAATCAGGGAAATAAGCGGAACAATAAAGAATATTTTAAAGTATTTGGTAATATGATAAAGCATCAGCCAACCTGAAATTTCAATATCGTAAAAACTACTAATGAGATAAGGATGCAAACAAAATATGAATTATCATTGGAAAAATATTCATATATTCTGGGTTTTGATTAAAGTAGCGTTAAAGAAATGTTAATGTCGTGGCTGAATTCCACAAAACCGGTTTTATTACTTTTAAAAAACAAATTTTTCTTACTGCTGCAGACCGTATACAATGTCCAGAGTGTAGAGTTTCTGTCAAAAATACCTCGACCGGAAAAATGCCTGGGAAATCGACATCGACCCCGAGAGTCACTGGTTCTTCTTAAAAAGGATGATTCCTGTATTTGAAAAATACGGTAT
>JBNKQE010000063.1:0-17736 GCA_050295715.1 Leptospirales bacterium | reverse complement strand
AAGCAAGTTAAATGACGAAAATGTTGATTTTTTAATTAGCAACAGTCATGGAGCAGAGCTTGCCAGCAGACAGAGTATCCCACTCTATCGCTCCGGATTTCCGGTGTTTGACAGATACGGAGAAATGTCTAAATGCCGCACTGGTTATCGCGGAACAATGTTATTCCTGTTTGAGATCAGTAATTTGATCGCGGAAACACATTCGACAATTGAAAACCATAACATAGCGGAAGATATATTTCGCGATGAATTCACCCATCGGTTTCTCGGAGATTCACGAGGACCAATGGTTCATGGTTGTTAACAATAATTGAAAAATAGACGAACCGGATTACTGAATATAGATATCCGGGGTATTTGCTAATATTATTAACTTTTTGAAATTAAATTTTGAATATACGGATTTATCGGAGAATCACTATGGATACTAAAAACTCAATCGAAAAACATCCCTGTTATGACAAAGATGCAAGCAAGCAATTCGGCAGAATGCATCTTCCGGTAGCGCCAAAATGCAATATTTCCTGTAACTACTGTAACAGAAAATTTGATTGCTCCAATGAGTGTCGACCTGGTGTGACTTCAAAAGTTCTGACCGTTGACGAAGCATTTGAAATTTTCGAAGAAGGGATCAAACTACGCCCCTATATCACAACTGTAGGTATTGCAGGTCCGGGCGACAGCCTGGCCAATCCGGATCAAACTTTCGGGGTTCTTGAAAAAATTCATGCGAAATATCCACACATCAATCTCTGTGTATCTACAAATGGATTGATGCTGGAAGAGTATGTCAATGACCTGCTGGCAGTAAACGCGAAATTTATTACTGTAACTGTAAATGCAATAAATCCGGAAACTGCAGCAAAAGTATATCATTCAGTTCGATACAATGGGAGAACATATCGAGGGGTTGAGGCCGGTGAAGTCCTTCTGGAACGACAGAGGGCGGGAATTGCAAGACTGACTCATAGAGATGCAGTTGTAAAACTCAACACTGTTTATATTCCGGAAGTTAATCCTAATGAAATCATTCCCATTGCCGATATGGGACGGGACCTGGGTGCCTTTTTAATGAATGTGACTCCACTGATTCCTGTTGCAGGAAGCCGCATGGCTGATTTTAGATCACCATCGGAACTCGAGATAGATTCCACAAAAGCAGTAGTCAGCAGTATTATGGAAATAATGGATCATTGCAATCAATGTCGAAGCGATGCCTGTGGTTTACTTACTGAAAAAGATACGAGTATCCATAAGATTAAGCCAGAGGCTCGAGAACGGGAGGCACGTAAAAAACTTTATTCCCATATGAATCTTGATAGTCATTCACCTGCAATGGCATGTAATTCATAATGGAGGCGTTTCAAATCTAACTGAAGCTGTGATGGGAACACTCTTGTTTTAACTGCGATAGTTCTATCGCAGTTGAATACAGGGCATATTTTGTTAATATCATTTTGAACACTCTTACCCTGTTGCCCCGTTCCCCCGGGGCATTTTTTTCATCAGTATCAAAGATCGTATTTTGTTATACTGAGTTTTGATACTGGTGATCAGAATAAGAGGCTGTCCCAAAAAACCATGAATGGTTTTGGGGCGACTTCCAAGTATGGTTTAAAAATTTTTTTCTGTAATTTTTGTGATTACGAAAAGATCTATGTGTCTAATGTGTAGATCGTCCCGAATCAACTCCTGCAAAGTACTGCAGTAAATATTGAAAATGCCCGGTTCAAATTATGGATTCAATTCACACCAGGATTCCTGCTCTTGTAGATACCACCCTCAGAGAAGGTGAGCAGACACTAGGTATCGCCTTTTCTGCTCAATCCAAAATCGAGTATGCACAAATCATTTCCCGCATTGGAGTTCCGGAAATTGAAGTAGGAACTCCTGCAATGGGAGAAGAGGAAAAAGAGACTATTCAAGAGATTCTCGCTTTAGATTTGAATTCGCGTATACTTTCCTGGAATAGAACGGTTGAGAGTGATATTCAAAATTCCATTGATACAGGAATCCGATCACTCTATATTTCTTCGCCCGTTTCCGATATTCAAATTAGAGCTGTAGCAGGTAAATCGAGAGATTATATCTTAGATTCATTTAAAAACTCCATTGCTTTTGCACGAGATCATGCTGACCATATTGTGTGTGGACTTCAGGATGTAACAAGATCTGATCCTTCTTTTCTCCGGAAAGTGATTGAGCAGCTGGAAGAATCCGGCGCCAATCGAATTCGATTGAGTGACACAGTGGGTCTACTCACTCCGGCAAAAACAACGCAACTGGTAAATATGGTCAGAAAGTGGACCGACCTCGATATTGAAATTCACACCCACAATGATTTCGGTCTTGCTACAGCCAATACGCTGGCAGCCTACGAAGCGGGGTCGACTCACCTCGATGTAACATTTCTTGGTCTGGGCGAAAGGGCTGGTAATGCAAGAATAGAAGAAGTAGTGATGGCCCTGGAAACACTCTACAATGTGGAAACGGGGATAGACAAAAAAGAGATGGTCTCGTTCAGTCATTACCTATCTCAGACCAGCGGATTTTTTGTCTCGCCAACAACTCCAGTTATAGGGGAAAATGTTTTCGCACATGAATCAGGAATTCATGTACGCGGAGTATTGAGAAATCCTCAAAGTTATGAACCATTCCCACCGGAAGCAATTGGTGCCTCTCGAAAAATCAACACGGGTAAACATTCGGGGCGATTTGGAATTAAATGGAAGCTTGAGAAAATGGGACATCAAATTTCTAACGAAGAAGCTGATACATTACTAAAAATCGTCAGGAATAAGGCCAGTGAACTTGGGCGAGGACTTACAGATAATGAACTCCTGCAGCTATTCACAGAGTTCTGTGAATAATCAGAAACTCCTCCGGAATTATTAACGAAGGAGTTCCCATTTTCATTATGAATTAGTGCTCATCGTGATCGTGATCATCATCTTCGCCACTGTGTTCATCCATTTCACCATCCACTTTTCCAATCGCTGCGTTCATATCAGCTTTGAGGATAGCCATTTCTGAATCATCAATCTTCGCATTGGAATGCATAATCAAGTATGGAGGAATTGGCATTTCACCTTCTTCAATCTCTTCCAGAGACTCCTCGATTGCTTCAGCACGATCTTTCTCAGATATAGATTCCCACTCGGAGAAGTTAAGGTGTTCTCGCCCTTCAGCAACATCAAAATTTACTAATAGAGACATGGGAGGTACGTTTGTATACCATGGCCATGCAGTCTCATTGCTGTGACAGTCAAAGCAGCTCTCTTTTATAATCTTATCTGTCTGATCGGATACTATTACGCCTTTATAAACAAGTTCTGGATTTTTCTCCGGAGCAACAATGAACCCGCCAATCCAGGTTAATAAAATAAAACCAATGACACCATAAATTACTTTCTTCATTCTCTCATTCTCCTGTATTCAATTAAATTTTCAGAATACTGAAAACATTTTTTATTATATATCAAGCTTTGCCACACATAACACTATTCTGTAAAGTTGAATTTTGATATAAAAAATATTATCGCAATGATTGTCTATAATGATCCAATTCGATATTTTGCAAATATTGAATTGGATCGAATGTATTATACGACATTTCAATACGATGATATACAATCAGTTCCGCATCAATACATATGCCAGCAGGACGTGGTGATCGACATAAGTGGAGATACGATTCCTGTAATGCCTGGTTAATTCAGGGATGGCCAATAAAATGAAATTGGACCGTTACAAACACAGAAACCTTTATCCTGATGAAATGAGCAATCCTAAAACGAGAGTATAAATGAGAACAACCTGGAGATGTTTTAACTTTTTGGACGTCTAAAAAGGAGATAACAGGGTTACAGAACGATTTTAAGGAATAAGTTTGAGTTAATCTGGCAATTGATTGACTGAATCTATCAGTTGAAAACAATACAAATAAGGTAAGATTCAAATGGAACAACTCACAGAAAAAAAGAACAGCACAATTAGCATTATCGTATTCAATCTGAGTATTCTGGGAGCTCTATTTGCAGCATATACAAATTATTTTTTTGATCATACGTATGATCCCGGATTTGCATTTTTTTTCCTGATAAGCCTCTCAGTCATATTTTCCGGTCAGATATCCGGACTTATTGTCGGGCTTGTCTCCATATCAGTTTGGCTTGCTTCCGATTTGCTGGGAAGTAATGTTGATCCAACTCCACTGATAACAGTTGTTAACGCACTATCACGCGGTTTATCACTGACCCTTGTCTATTTTCTATCAATTATAATTCGCCGCACCGTTCGACAAAAAAAAGAGATGGAATTACTGGATAGCTTCACCGGACTCCTTTCTCGTGATGGCTTTCAGAGAATTGGAAATTCAGAATTTGCACGACATAGAAGATATGAACGCCCCTTATCCATAGCCAGTATTGATATCACAAATCTTAGAAAGGTAAACGAAGATATGGGCTATGGGATGGGTGACCTTCTCATACAATCCACAGCACGAGTTATCAAGAAACATGTAAGGAAATCGGATATAGTCAGTCGTGCTTCAGGAGATGAGTTCCTACTCCTTTTCCCGAAAACGGACGAACATGTTATAACCATTATCGAAAAGATAAAACACAAACTCGTCCAGACAGCAGAAAAAGATAAGATGCCTGTAGGTTTTGTTTTCGGAGTTATCACTTACGATGAAGTCCCCGAATCTCTGGAACAAAGTATAAAAGCCTCTGTTGCATTAATGGAAAAAGCGAAAGAGAATGAAAAAAATCGTATTGAGCATGAGATAAAACGAAAAGAATCCTGATATTAAATCAGGGATTTTCTAAAGTTTGAGCAGATAAACTCCCTGTTTTAATATTCACTGAAAGAATAATTTATTTTTTAAGATGTTCTAGATTATTCTTCAGCGGTTCGACTGCTTCCAGGAATTCTTCATGAAAAGGCCCACCGCTTGCACAGAGTGAAAGACTTTCCAGGGGATTGTATTTCTTTCCATAAAAATCGGTTATATGCGCTCCGGCCTCAGAAGCGATAAGAAATCCAGCGCATGTATCCCAGGGCTTCAGTCCTGCTTCATAATAGGCATCAAAACGCCCGGCTGAAATCCAGCAAAGGTCAAGCGCAGCTGATCCGGTTCTGCGAAATCCGGCGGATCTTTCCAGAATACTTCGAACTGTTTTTGTAAGTCCCTCCAGAACAGGATCTCTCTCATACGGAAAACCGGTAACAACAATAGAGTCTCTCAGGGAAGATGAACCGGAAACAGAGAGTCGTGTAGAATCTAAATACGATCCTTTTGCGATAATTCCATGAAAAATCTCTCCCGTTGCTGGAAGCTTCACAACTCCGGCGACAACCTGCCCACTCAAGACAAGGCCAACGGAAATAGAATATAAAGGAATTCCATGAGCATAGTTAACTGTCCCATCAAGCGGATCAATTACCCACAGGAAATCACCGTTTCCGCCAGAAGAACCTCCCTCTTCGGCAAGAATTTTATCACCTGAAAAATGAGTGGATATAGATTTAGTAATAATTTGTTCACTCTCCAGATCTGCACGTGTCAACAAATCTCTGTAACCTGCTTTTGTCCGAATTTGCAGTCCCGTTTTTTCCTGGCGAATTCGCAAGAGTGCTGCCGATGCTTCATCAACAGTATTACGGATCAATTCCATTCGTCTTTCAATCTCATGGTAGATATCAGAAGTTAGCTCTGGGTGGTTCATACGGACAGAGTGACTCTCCGTTCTAAAATGACAAGATCTAAAATAACTGCTCACCACGTAATATGTGATTGAGGAGAGGGAGATCCTTTTATTATCGGTGCAAGCGGGTATCCCTGTCCGGTTTCTTCAAAACTGGTTCATCCATGGGTCTTGTCGATGGAAAGTGTCGGTCACCAACGGTCTGGTAGACTGATTTTTCCTTCAGCAAAGAGAATCAATAAGGATTGAAAAGAGTTGCTGTAAACAGCCGCTGCTATCCAGTGGAAGGATGCCGCTGGAAATATGGTTAATCCGTCATGGACAGACTGACTTCAATTCTGAATTGAGAATACAGGGAAGTCTGGATTCAAAAATGACAGAGAGAGGAAAAAAAGAGATTGAACAACTGGGTCAATGGCTCAGAGATCACAATGTAACCTTTGACAGCTGGTATGTGTCGCCACAAAAACGTGCTCGAGTCACATCAGAAATTCTTCGCAGTTACTATAATTCGCCCTGTCATGAGATCGTAGATGATCGTTTACAGGAAATTTTCTGTGGAAGTATGGAGGGTAAAAAAGTAAAGGAGATGCCTGCAGAAGTTCTCCACTCACTGAGAACGAACCCATCCTTTCCTTACCCGGGAGGCGGCGAAAGCATGGAGGGTGTCATTGTCAGATCTTCGGATTTTCTGCGTGACCTGACACGCGAGAACAAAGAGTATCACAAATCGATAGGACCATTCAAGAGAGTCGTAATTGTTTCCCATGGGAACTTGAATCGAGGATTTGCCGTGGCTCTTACCGGTGTGGATCCAATGCTTGCCCTTCGCATTATGCAGACCAATACAGGATTCAGCAGATTTACAACAGCTCCGGAAGAAACAGGTTTTCGTATGTTAAGCTGGAATGAAACACCGCACCTGAGCTCTCATACACCGGATAATATTATTCGATAGAATGAGAGCCTTTATTTCGGTTACGGAAATTTATTATTCTTCGCCTTCTTCCTCGTCGTCGTCATCATCGTCATCGTGATCATGTTCGCCCTCTTCTTCGCTGAAGTAAAAAGAGACGATATCTTCTTCCATCAGGGTTACCTCTTCATCAAGGCTTTCCATCTGATCATCATCGGCGCCCTTAAGTGTTACTGCTGACTCTTTAAGCTCAGTTACCCACTCTTCATCTTCATCGAGGGAGGCTACATAGTAAAGCAATCGGATCCGATCTTTCAGAGAAGCTGCCATCTCTGACCCGGCTTCCACAGCATCCAGTTCGGGGAATGAGAACTTTTCACTGTATTTATCGGTGATCTTTTTCTCGTATGCCAAATACATTTCCTCAGCGCCGGATACTTCATCTTCCAGCTTCTGGGCTATACTATCAAGCTCATCGAAAAGGCTCTCTTCGTTAAGCTCTTCTGTAAGGAGGAAAGTAATCAGGTACCGACGCTCAAGTTCGGTAAATGGTTCCAGTTCTTCATTGTCCAGGTTTTCTTCGCTCATATAACTCCTCTCTGAAAGGATCAATTAATTTGGACTCCGAAAAAAGGAAAGATTATTTTCAGACCGGCAAGAAAAACATGAAATTCACGTGAGAATACGAGTCATTATTCCGCGTAAAACCGGCTTTTATCCACCCAAATTGAAAAATCCTTGTGAAGTCGATGATTCTTTGGAATCATCTCTATATGACGGAAATTGGGTTAAATAGACAAAGGATTCAGATCCTGGGAATTGTCAATATTACAGAGGATTCATTCTCTGATGGAGGTCTATTTCTCGACTCAAAAGCTGCTGTTGAGCAATCAGAGAGGCTCATTGAGGCAGGTGGGGATATCATTGATCTTGGAGCCGTATCGAGCAATCCATCGTCCAGAGATATCCCTGCAAGTATTGAGATTGAGAGGCTGGCTCCTGTCATACATGAACTCAAAAGAAAAAAAATACCCATTTCAGTTGATACATTCAGTGGAGATGTGCAGAAATTCTGTGCTGAGGAAGATGTAGATTATATTAACGATATCCAGGGTTTTCCTCTCTCTGAGGTTTACGAGACACTTGCCGGATGTCAGTCCAGACTCATTGTTATGCACTCAGTACAGAGAATTGGCAGGGCAACAATCGAGTACACCAATCCGGAAAGCCTTGTTGAAAATATTGATGAATTTTTTGAAGATAGAATTCAGGCGCTTGTCAGAGCAGGGATCTCCCGTGAACGACTTATACTCGACCCGGGTATGGGATTTTTTCTGGGCTCAAACCCGGAAGCATCCATTACCGCTTTAAATCATTTATCATACTGGAAAGAAAAATTCCAGCTCCCGTTGCTTGTATCGGTCTCACGAAAATCATTTCTTGGAGTTATAACAAACAGACCGGTGGATCAAAGAGGACCCTCCACGCTCTCAGCAGAGCTTTATGCGGCTCTGCAGGGAGTAGACTTCATCCGTACACATGATACGGCTGCTCTTCATGACGCACTGCTTATTCAGGAATCTCTCCGGAAAAAATAAACTGGAGGGCAAGTATGCATCGCCTTTTGAAGCGATGCATAACGGGCTTTTCGCGACCAGGCCCAGCACCACTTTCTTTAATTTCAGAGTACATATGCGATACTGTTTTAATAAGTGTTGCCGGGCTGCCCTTCGGGCATCGCTGCAATCCCTCTTGCAAATCATACACTCCTGACTTGAATCAGATTTAATCTTTTTACGTTGCAGATAAATCGCGTCGGAACAAATCTGACTGAGTATGAATCAGTCGCCAGTAAATCCGGAATCAGGCAAACAGGCCAGGCTTACAAAAGGCCCGATTATTCCGATGATCATACGCCTTACTATTCCTATGTTTTTTAGCATGCTGGGGATGATGGCTTTCAATATTGTTGATACATACTTTGTTGGGCAACTCGGTACAGATCATCTGGCTGCAATGAGCTTTACTTTCCCGGTAGTTATGATAATTGGTAGTATCGCAATGGGACTGGGGACTGGTGTATCATCGGTAATCTCACGAGCAATTGGCGAAGCAGATACGAATCAGGTAAAAAGACTTACAACGGATTCTCTGGTACTGGCGCTTCTGATTGTTATTGTTTTTGTAATCCTTGGCGTTTTGACTGTTGAACCTGTATTCACGCTTCTTGGAGCCAGTGGGCGAACCATGAATCTGGTCAAAGACTATATGTACATCTGGTACGTCGGCGTGCCGTTTCTTATAATCCCGATGGTCGGTAACAGCGCCATTCGAGCCGGTGGAGATACATTGACCCCCAGTATTATTATGGGTGTTGCCCTTGCAGTAAACCTGGTCCTGGACCCCATATTGATATTTGGATTGGGCCCATTCCCTCGAATGGAACTGGCAGGTGCAGCCGTTGCAACACTTGTTTCACGAAGTGTAACACTGATTGTATCGCTCAGTATTTTGCACTTCCGGGATCGTTTGATATCTCTTCGACCCGACTCACTTGAAGCAGTCCTCTCGTCGTGGAAGAGAATTCTCTATATTGGTTTACCTGCTACAGGAACGAACTTGATAATGCCCATAACGGTTGGGATTATAACAAGAGTTGTAGCAGGATACGGGCACCAGGCAGTGGCATCGCTCGGTGTAGCATCACGAATTGAAATGTTCGCACTGACACCGCTCTTCGCAGTGGGATCAGTAATGGGGCCATTTGTCGGACAAAATCATGGGGCAGGATCAGCAGACAGAATTGTATACGCACTCAAACGAGTTGGACTGGCATCGATTCTTTCCAGTATTGCCGTTTTTATTGTATACTTCTTTTTTGGGAATTTACTCTCAGCATGGTTTACAGACGATAATAATGTAATACAAATTGCAGCCCGTTATCTTGTCATAGCCTCTCCGGGATCAGGGTTTGCAGGTATTATAATGATGGCTTCCCTTACGTTCAATGCTGTGAATAATCCTTACAAAGCAACGGCACTCACAGTGATCAGACTGATAGTCCTTTTGATACCACTGACAATAGCCGGATCATATTTAATCGGTCTTGACGGTGTATTTCTGGCTTCTCCCGTCGCCAATTTAATTACCGGCATACTGGCCATAATCTGGCTCAGAAAAGAGTTTCAACAGGACTCGCTGGAAATCGTTAAACTCTCAGAAGGCTCCTGATTTCATTCTCTTTAGACTCTCGCCACTCTTTCATATTTCTGTGCAGTTAAAATAAGGAATTAATAAATCACTATGTAACACCTGCTGAAAAAGCAGTTATCTTTCAGTGATCAGTTTTTCGATCCCCGCGAAGGATATTTAGACCGGGAACAAATCCTCTAACAATTCAAAGCAAGCAGCCTCAGCGTAAGAAAGCGCAAGGCCCCTGGTATATCGTTTCACGATGCTCTGAATTATATTCATCATTCGAGCTTTTCAAAGTTCAGAAACAAGAACGCAAGAACGGTCCGCCGGGGTTTTATTTCATACATCAAATTCAGAAAAGGCCAGAAGACAAAAAACTCGCGTCTCCCGACCGAATTCGGTGCGAAGGTATTGCTTGAACTGCGCGGTGGATTCGAGGACCTGACCTGCGCCTTGCCTGCCCGTGTGACCTGTTTTCGGTTATGATGCTCAAATTTCCGACCGGTGTCGAAATCGCCAAAGCGCTTTTTCAGCAGGACCTAATTATTATAAAACATATAATGCTTGCATAAATATTTTACAGCATTTTAGTCATACAGATAATGTTTATAATAATTCGGAACTGACCTGATTTCTACAACTGTAACATTTATAATTTTCATTTTCAATCAATTGTTCCTGCAATAGCAGTAACATAACCTGCGCCCACTCTGCCGGTTAGAATTTTGTATTTCTCATGGAAATGCAGTAAAATTCGATCCCCGGAAGTGAGGTTCTGACAGATACCGGATTCAAGGCTTATTTCTATATCTCCAAACACAACCCAGAAAACACGCGGTTTATCATTCATTATCCAATCAGTATGTTCTCCGGGATCCGTACTGTTACTCTGAAGATCTGAACATTTTTCCGAAATGAGGATATCCTCAATAATCGCAGGCTCGTTTATTCCGGTTCTTTCTATTTCCATAAAAATTTTACTCCGCACATCATCTGTTCGATAATAAAAGTGACAATCTATTTTTTCATTGAAGAATCAATCAGAAATCAGGATTTTAGATATAGAAACTTATAGTTGAGCACTAACAGGATGTTACCTGATGAATGACCTTATACCTTTTATTATTGACGAAGTTACTGTATCTCGTATGCGGGCTACAGGCGAGATACCTGTAAACTTTTTCAATAAAACAGGGCAGGTCATTGTTCCTAAAAACTTAAATGCAACAGAAATTCAAATAAACGGACTTCTTAAATTTATTGACCAGGGTTTATATTACAGAAAAGAAGATGAGGAAAAATTAAAAGGCGATAAGCGAAGCATTCCAGAGGGATTGAGCGATACAAAACTTATCAATGAAGAGACAACGTATGCCCTGAACAGGGATACAACTGAACTTTTCAATGAACTGAAAAAAACCTCTTTTACTTCGATTCACACACAGAAGAGCAGCAAACGTCTTCATGAAGTATTCAACGATTTTGAAAAAGAAGATGATGCTATGATCGGCCTTGTAAATATTCTTGAACTGATGGCGGGCTCAGAAGCTAGCCAGGAAGTAGAACTGGCAATGAAACGAACCGTTATTGCCATGGCTATGAAGACCAGAGGAATATTTATTCAAAGTCGTCAGGAAGAAGCCAAATCGAAAGAAGAAATACATAACCTTATGATGGCAGCTCTTCTGGCCGATATCGGTTATGGCAAAATGAAGATGCCGGAACATGCAGAAATCTCCGACTCGGAAATGAATTATATACGCAATCATCCAATTTTATCTTATTTGATGCTTGCACATGAGCCTACAATTACAGCTGCAACAAAAAGGATAATTCTCACTCACCACCGCCCAATGAAAAGTGGTACAAAAAATAATAACTATCCGAACTTAAGCTTTCTTATTAAAAAGTTAAATGAGGTGCGTACGAAGCATATTGCTGACGGCAGCGGCGATAATATAGCGATGGATATCGACAAACAGATCTTGCTGCTTGCAAACGAAGTTCACTACGATGAAGATGCGGCAATTCTCGCACTGGCATCCGAATTTGCATCTTTAACTTCGAAAGTTGCCTGGAGAGACGCATACACAGCAATCGGCGCGTCAAAAATGATAATAAATAATTCCTATTTCACTTATCCAACACGAATAATTAATGACTTCATGAATCATATGGCAATCAGCTTGTGCGATAACCAGATGGTCCTCAATCAAGGTGATTATATTCTTGTAGCCGAACAGGGATTCCAATCAGATAAGCCCCATTTCGAACTCTGTCAAATTAGGGAAGTGGATCGATATCAAAGCAAGCCTGAAATAGTTCGTCTTGGATTCTGTGTCCCATCTGCAACATCTTCGCCCCGTCTCGGAATTACCGGCATTAAAGAAAATTCATTTAAATCAGATCCGCGAAAAGCAAAATATACAATGATCAATGACGACACTCGTAGAATCATTTACATATTCGATAAAGATTTGGATTCGACTGGATGGAAAAGTCTTGAAGAATCTGGCATTGTTTCACCGGGAAGTAATTCTTAATTTACCGGACTGTAACAGTAATATTTTATATACAAAATCAACGAATGTATTGGAATATTTTACTCGGCATTGATTTTATTTTTTACCAGCTTCGTCGGATCAAATAGATCTTTGCCTCTTATCAAGTTCCCGACAACATTTCCGGATTGTCTTGCAACTCTGCAATCTGTTACAGGGAGAGGTGTAATGCTAAGGATCAGCAGAAGTTATGACTGAATTTTATTTCCCAGGAGAAGTTGCTTATCAGTAAGACCGGACTGACAGAAAGCAAGTTCACGAAGTAGTTTTATCATAAATTGAACCGACAGGGCACTTCAACATTTTTCTAATTTCAAAGCGTAGTTAGAAGTTATTGTACTCAATTTCTTGAAGGATTACTCAACTTTCTGTAGATAATGATTGTATATACTCTCAATAGTATCATGCAAAACATCTGATTCATCTGCCGCCACCGCAGGTCCCCACAAGAAAAAGATTACCCCCAACCAGATTCGATGCGAAGAAATCAGATTGGATGAGACATTAGCCGACTTTTTTCCCTCAGAGTCATAGAGGAATATTTCATTATCTTCAAGTTCGTCAAAATATCCAGGGAGAATTGTAAGTGTAAATGTGGCAAAATAACTGGAAAGATTCGCTTTGCGAACAACAGATCCATAGCGAATTACTATGGTATTCTTTTTTTCAAAATCTTTGTAAGCCTGTATACTCTGAAAAGGTTTGTAATAAAGTCCACTTTTCAACTCGGATTTATCGGGGAAATCTCTGGATAGAAAATAAGGGAGATTATAGAGCAAGGGGATACGCCTTCCTCCATAATAGCCCTCAAAACGAAAAAAAGGAGAATGAATAAATTCAGCTGGAATCCAGTCAGAAGTTTTAAATTCGAGGCACTCTGGCAGACTGGTTTCATCGGTTATTTGTTCGGGTAACTCTTCAGAAAACGCAGTACAAACATCAACATAAACTAGAGGGATAATTCGTATTTTATCTTTTTCGTTAAAGATATTACTTGTTTTTTCATCATTTATAGAAACGTATGATTGTTTCGTCATACATCCCGCAATAAGAAAAAAAAAATAATGTACAGTTACTATCCAAATTAATTTTTTTAAATTCATCATAAACCAAGATATATGAATATCTTTTATTCCAATAGATAAATAGTAACTACGCACAACATAATATAAAATTGGGCAACAAGAATCCGCCCATTACCGGATCAACCGGACATCCCTGTCCGGTTGATCCAAAATAGTCCATCCGTGTACTATGTAATGAAAAGGACTTCTGTTGCCATACATAATAGTAATTCATGCTACAGAACGCATGATAATTAAATATTACAAATCAGGATATTTTTTCCTGTATTCAACAATACCTTCCTCACCAGCCTCACCAAGCATTTTTTGCATTTTTTTAAGATTTTCGATCTGCGAAGATGCAAACCGAAGCCTTCTGGTATGGGCAAAATCATCATTTAGAGGATCAAAGGTCACCAGCCCCAGTAAAAAGTCATAGATCTCAATTGGATGATACTCAACTTCCAAACCTAAATAAATAAGTCCAATTTTCGCACCAACACCCCAGTAATCACGATATTCCTGATAGATCTTTTCGGAAGGAACGTGTAACCACAATACTGAGGTTGTTTGGTCAACGCCCCCTGTACCAACTCTCGTCCCACTAATTGCTGAGCCACCAATAGGTCCAAGAACTACATCGGCAGAAGTTTCTGCTCTGACTCCAATATTCCTCTTCTGAAAAAATCCAATATCCGCAGAAGAACCCACAAATAATACAGCCTGAAGAGATCGGGTAACCCATACTCCACCGCCCAATTGAGCTCCAAATCCAACAGAGACCGAAAACGCATCAATAAAATCCATTATACGATCCGGCAAATACCAGAGAACTTTCTCGGCAGTTGATGATTCCACTTCTGCCCTGGAAGCCTTATTAAAACCAAGAAGGCTACTATCCAATAATGCTTCACGCTCTTCAGCCGAAAGCTGATCCAGAATAGCATTTACTTTTTCATCGTCCGGGTGAAGAGCCTGAACCGCAATTATTAGCTTAACCGCTTCGGCCTTCTTACCCGACGACATTAAATCTTCAGCCTGAGCAACCAATTCACTGGCTGTCTTATTCATCATAACAAAATCAGCAGTACTGGAGCATGCGACACTAAAATGCAACACCCCTATCCCGATTGTAATAACCAATAGTTTTTTTATCATCTGATAGTTCTCCCTTTCTTTAAGCATTACATGCTATGCTATTTGTTTTGCATACTCCATGGGGCTTAGATAATCCAGGAAAGAATGCCTCCTCTAACGACTATAAAGGCATCAATATAGTCAAATATTTTTTTCCAGGTTCTTCAAAAGTCGGAATTTTATCTAATCGATACAAACACTCTGTCTTCAACGAATGGAAAAATGATTCAGCAACAGCGACTCATACTCTGCACGAAACCAAAAATATTTAGAGGCTGTCCCATAACAGCCTCTTGCAACACACGATATGATGCCACCCGCGAAACTTCATTGGATATTGAGCAAGGGTGTGAGTGATTTGGGAGCTTTGCTTCCGAATTACGTCCGTCGTCCGAAACCCATGCTCGATTTAGTTCGCCACCAAAAATAATTTCGATCAAGGAGATTCGGTGCAACAGGAAGATTGTGAGCTGAATTGGTCGTCCGGACTCAATAAATCTTCGGATTTACCGCAGAAATATTATGTTTTCGCATGATTCTTTCCACACGGTTTTCACTAACAGAAATTCCCCTTGCGTTGAGTTTAACCGTCATTCGCGGACTCCCATACGTTCCATGAAATTCCATAAAAATCGTTTCTATCTCACCGACGATAGTTTTCTCTTCAATAGTTCTATTTAATTCTGGACGGCCAAACCATCCATAAAAATCGCTCTTCGAAAAATCAACATTCCCTCTTGCAGCTTTTTAGCTTCATCTGTGAACTTCGCTTTAAGTTCTTCGTCTTCACTCTGAGTTGTAAGTTCCTCTGCCCGGTACATTGCCAGGTAGAAATGACTTCCGCGGTTATCAATCTGTCCATCTTAAATAGTTCTCTTTTACAAGCTGCAGCACATGCTTGGGCGCAGATCCGCCAGCTCCAGTCTCAAACAATCCACCGCCATTCATTAGAGTTACGATTGAAAGCATTTTCGCAGAAGTTCCAGGATCGAGAAATAAATCAATAAAACCTGTATAATCAGTTTGCCCGATTTTTAAGGTAATAAAACTACTCTTCCGTAAGCTTCTTTTTTGTATCTTCGAACAACGTCATAATCTTACGTTTCTTATCGTCAAGCCAGTCAGGACCCGAATTATCCATTACTTTTTCAAAATATGACTCAGCCTCTTCCAGTTGGCCTTTATGCCAACTATAAGTTGCAATATTCCAAAGAGCAGAAACAGATTTCCCGGATGAACTGTTTAAAGCCTTCTTCCATGCATTGAATGCCCTGTCGTAGTTACCAGCTTTCGCCCACGCATAACCTTTTTCCAGTTCTCCAGCAACTTCATCTTCCCTCTCATCAGGGACTCCCTCAATATCAACTTCAACCGGCACTTTGTAAGTTACAACTTCAGGAGAAACATTATACGCAACACGATAAGCCGCGTATTGAAGCGCTCCATTTAATCCTTTCAGTTCTGATGGGCAATCGGTGGAGTTTACAGAAGACTCAAGGCGATAGGGCTCTGAGTTTGTAAAAGCAACACTTTCGCCAGTTTCAATATTAATCAATGTCCCTTTGACAAAGACCGTTGTGTCACGGAAGCCCACTTGAGGAAGTATAGGTGCTACAGTAGTAAAAAGACCTCCACCAGACCCGATGAAGTCAGCCACCTTCATACCCGCAGATATTTCTTCTTTTTTTGCAAGTATAGCAGGATCGTACCTGTCTTTACCACGAATTAGATTACCCAGAATATTACCCGACTGACGTGCAACTCCACATTCAGTTACAGGAACAGTTGATATACTTAGAATCAGGAGCAAATCCGCTTGAATTTCGTTGCCAACCAGAAGTTGTTTATCAGTTAATCCCGACTGGCTGTAGGCAAGCTCTCTTAACCTGGACTTCCTGTTACCCAGATCAACAATAGTGAAAAATCCCCGCTCCTTGAGTGATGCTTGCACCTCTCCTTCAACCATGTCCGACCAATCGGCATCCAGATGCATTTGACGCTTAATCTTCGGGTCCAATGGTTTTGCTAAAATAGCAATATTTCTTCTGCCGGTTGTAAGCCTCACCAGGTTTTTCCCGCCATTGTCATCTCTAACAACAGGAACATCGACGGGAATTGAAACAGTTGAACAGGACTGTCCTGCAATAATTAAAACGATTAAAACTGCATATTGTAGTAATTTTTTTTTCATATTATTTAGATACCCAATTCGAATAAATAATTATTGAAAACATGAATCATAAAGAAGCCTTGATAATAAACCCTATAATGATAGCTGAATTCCTGATGCTCCATTGGAAAATTACGGAAGGAAAATATTAATCCACTGTTTTTCAATTTCTGCTTTCAGTTCATCCAATTCACCCATATAAGTTGTATAATTTAAGACCCGGCCGATTTTAAATATCTTTTTTCTCTCTATCATAAGCTCATCGACTTTTTTTCCGCTGGCCATATCATAAAATATCAGATTCACGCCTATTCGTATACCACCCTGGCATCCCCACTCCTGGCCATTAAACCATCCAGGTGTATGGGCGTAATAATATACAACGACAGGTATAATTAAATAACGAGCGTCAGTTTCCTTTCTTATATTACTCAATGATAATTTTGAGAGTTTTTGATTAGAACGATAGTGATATAGAGGAAGATTTATGTTATCATCTCCACTATTCTGAGAAGTTACTTTTCTACGCATTCTCTGGATATTTAATTTTATTTCAGTATTTTCATTGCTCATACTATATCCGATCTCAGAGAGTATATTTGTTAGACTTTGCTCAATCCAGCTACTGACATCCTCTCTAAACTGTTCTTCACTTTCCAGAATAACCTCTTTTGATTGCACTTCAGGCAATCCTGTAACACCAACAGAGTGAATTAGTCCACCTTTGAATTCAATTAAACCTGTAAATAAATTTGAATCGAAATTCTCCCGTTTACTTTTAGGCCCCAATAAATCTGAAATAAATAATGGTTTCACCAGTCCTATTTTACTTTGCCTAAAGTTTTCAGGAAAATTTGGTTCTGGAACGGGAAACTCATTCGTACTGGTGGCACAACCGGAGAAAAACATAACGACTAATATGAAGTTCAAAAATTTAATTTTATTATTATTCATGCTTTATATCTTCCTTTTAAACAATCCG
>JBNKQE010000062.1:0-17817 GCA_050295715.1 Leptospirales bacterium | reverse complement strand
GCCAGTTTTTCATTAGTTCTCCGGAAATCAGAAAACCACTTAAAATGAAAAATAGAGTAACACCGGACTGTAAATTAAGCATGACTGTATTCAATGTAGCGGAATATCCAGGCATGTATTTTTTTAATTTCCAGAGGTGTGTTAGAATAACGAAAATAATTGCAAGTGCACGGATTCCATTTAATGATTGTATTTCATATTCCCGTATACCTGTTATGGCGCGTATTTTTTTTATAATCATGTAATTTTCCAGTTTACTCTTCACCGCTAAGGCGGGGATCAAGTGCATCTCTCAATGCATCGCCAACGAGATTCAAAGAAAGAACCAGCGGTAATATTCCGAGAAATGAACTGGCTACAAAGATCCACCAGACAGGCGGACGCATTGTAAGCTCTTTCTGTGCCTCAACAAGCATAACACCCCAGGAGGCAGTCCCGGGTTCAACACCAATTCCTATATATGTTAATACACTTTCCGCAAGTATTATATGCGAAGCGGAAAGTGTAAATGTTATCACTATTAAGTAGGAAATATTTGGTAGTATATGTCGCAAGAGGATACGCCAGGTGGGGATTCCTGTTGCTTTCGCCGCAGTTATATAATCCAGGTTTCGTATTTTCATTGTTTCACCGCGAATTAGCCTTGCGAGGTCTGTCCATGATGTAATTCCGATTGCTATGATAATCCAGAATAAGCCTCTCCCGAACACCATGAGAAATGCTATTACGAACAGTAACCATGGTATACTGGCTACCGTTGTATACATCCATTGTACCATATCGTCAATATATCCGCCAAAATATCCAGCGATAATACCCAGAAGAATTCCAATGGGAAAGCTGATCAGGGCTGCTCCAAAAGAGAGAATTAATGCAGTTCCGGCCCCTTTTATCAATGTATATAGAACATCATGTCCATTTACATCTGTTCCAAGTAAGTGTAATCCTTTAACACTCTGATCCAGTTCTTCTTCATTTCCATTTAAATCGATAAGTTTATCTCCCAGTGGGGGAGCATATGATTTTTCTGTGACAGTCCACTGGAAAGCTATGTCAATCAATGAGACCGGTCGAATCTTTCCTTTGTCTGGAATACGAATCTGGTCCACAAGACCGAGGCTGAAGTAAATCAGAATAACATAAAGAGCTATTCTTACGAGTAGCTTCTTTCGCATGTTCTCAATAAATCGCATTCCTCCGGGAGAATGTGAAACCTTTCTCCATGTGTAGATAGCAAGTATTGCCAGTGTGATCCACAGAATGTTCTGTAATATTACAATCATTTGAGTACTACCCTCGGATCGGCCAGTGTGTAGGATATATCGGTAAGCAGAGCACCCAGCATGTACAGAAAAGATCCAAGGTATACCATCACCTTAACAACCTGGAAATCCTGGCTTACAATTGCTGTATACATCATATCTCCCATTCCCGCTATTCCAAAGAACTGTTCCAACAGCAAAGATCCGGTTATTAGAAATGGCAGAGACATTACAACGGAAGTCAGAATAGGAATAAGTGAGTTTGGTAAAACATGTTTGAACAAAATAATTGATTCGTTCAGTCCTTTCGCACGGGCGGTTCGAACAAAATCCTGTTCCATTTGTTCCAGAAAAACTGTGCGATAAAATCGTATCTGACCACCAACTCCGGAAAGTATAGCTATAACAATAGGGAGCATGGGATGGTTATATATTGGTACCAGTTTCAGAATTTTGCCAAATAAATAATTCGCAGCTATTAAATAAGCAGGCAGAGCGATACTCATGAGTATAACACTGACAAAGACTATGAACGTATCAGCAACCGTATTTCGATAATACGCGACAAACAACGATGTAACAATACTTATCATCAATGTAATAAAAAAAGCAGGCAGCATTATTGAAAGAGATGGACCGATTCGCATAGCCATTGCCTCGGTAATCGGTTGACGGTTCTTGTCTGTTCCAAAACGGAATAACGCCATATCTCTAAGTGCAATAAAGAATTGCGAATGAAAGACGCTCTTATCAGCAAGTTCCGGATGTACCCGTCCGTCCGGTCTTTCAACTTCTGAATCATACGGCAGATTGATAAATCTTGGAATATGATATCCGTTATTCCTTACCCAGGCTTGCAGAACCGACTGCGGTGCCTGCGGTAGATGGACCCGGGCAATCGCAATAGGATCTCTCATGTGAAAAAGCGAAAACGTTATTAAAAATACGCCAAACCATATCGGTATGGTGTACAAAAGCCTTCGAATTATATAAATTCCCATAGTATTCCTCTTATTTCCTTTGCGATTTGAAATTTCTAAAAAGTCATTTTTCGATAACTTCTAATTGCAAGAAACGCCAGTGTAAGTAGTAGAATCATAATACCGGAGACAAGAATATAAGCCCACCAGGGCGGCTTATTCCACTCTTTTGCAAGCCGGGATCGCAGTTCAGGATCCAGGTTGCGATATTTAAGCTGATTTGTATTAATGGGATGAGGACGTATACCTGCAACCCACTGGTGAGAAAGGCCGTATGACATGGGATGGAACAGGAATACTACCGGAGCATCCCCTGCAACGATTTCGTTCATGCGGCGAATTATTTTGACTCTTTTCGGTCCAGGTTCCATATTTCGCATTTTCTCATAAAGTCTGTCGAATTCAGGATTTTTATACGAGTTTTCGTTGTAAGTTCCTGAAGCATTGGGTCCGTATAAAAGTTGAAAGAAATTCTGTGGGTCGGGATAGTCGGCGTGCCATCCTCCATGAATCATCTGAAAACTTTTGGCATTCTTTTTTTCTAGTACTGTGGGCCAATCCAGCTGTTGAACTTCCAGTTCAATATTGATTTTTGCCAGTTGATCAATGTATGATCTATAAAGACTGGTTGCCCCCTGAGAAGCCACAAGTATAAGTGATATTTTAAGAGGCTTACCTGTCGCAGGATCTATACCACCGGGGAAGCCTGCTTCTTTCAGCTTCTGTTTTGCTTTTTCAAGATTGAAATCCGAATATGGATTGCGAAAATCATCCGCGTATCCTTCGAGTGCAGGTGGTAGCATAGAATGTGCGACAACTCCTCGTCCATTATAGAATTTGCGAATAATCTCTTTGCGGTCAACAGCAAGCGATATGGCCTGTCGCAGAGAACGGTTTTTTCCAAGCATAGAATCTTTCATATTGAAGTACCACCAGTAAGTGGCAACATCAACATCTTTTTCCAGGCGAATACCCTTCTCCTTATACTCACTGGAAAGTGACTGGTCCTGTATAACCTGGTTGAAAACTTCTCTCGGGATTCCTGCACGATCCAGGTATCCTTGTTCGAAGAGAGTCCAGATAGTTGGTCCAGCTTCAACATTATAAAAGTGAAAGGCATCTACAAGGGGAAGTGATTTACCGGCATCGCGCAGCATACCATTCGATTCATCGCCTGGATTCCCCTGTGAAGGATAGAAATCGTCTTTTCTGTAAGAAGGATTTCTTTCCAGGATTATGCGATGTTTCGGATGCCACTCTTTTATGTAAAACGGACCGGAGGCAACAGGATGACGGTCATACGTGGGACGCCCGTCTCTCCCATTGTAATAAAAGAAGCACTCTTCAGGTACAGGTGATCCTACTGATAGAGTAAAAAAATATAATATTTGTGGATAATCCTGCGTGAGAATGAGTTCCAGCGTATAGTCATCAATTTTTCGAATTCCATCAATTTCTGTTCTATAAAACTCACGGACTTTTTCTTGACGCTTGCCAGAATCGTCTTCTATGCTCTGGTGAAGCTCGGCGATTTCATCACTGAAACGGTCAAAATCCTGAATACGGCCCGTAAGCAGTGGATAACCGAACGCATCCTGGGATGTATCTGCGGCTCGTTTCATAGAAAATATAATATCGTCTATAAGTATCTCTCTTCCCTTTCCATCTTTGAAGCAAACATCGTCATGGTATCTCAGTCCCTGTTTTATTGAGAAACGGAATGCAGGAAAGAAACGTCCCCTGTAGGTAACAGTGCGCCGTTCCGGCATTGCTGTTGCCATAGACGGGATAACCTGCAGCGGTCTTTTCAGGTAATGGTACTGGTAAGGCGTGTCGTGAATATTGGATGCAATGGCATTGGAGGCCGTATCAGATACGCGAACAGGATCCAGAGTTCTCGGATCTCCACTGGATGCAGCCAGAAATACCTTTCCCTCTGGAAATTTACCGTATGGGTTATTGTTACAGGAACTGCTGAGTGCGAAAATGGACAGGATGATACCCAGTATGCAGTAGCGATGCAAAGAAAAATGTTTCAACACGTATTATGACCATCCGGAACAGGTATTGTATATAATCAAGATCAATCAGAATTCAGACAGAATACCCGGTCCTTGAGAGGGAATCAATAAAAATCCAATTTTACCCGGATCTACAATAATTTTGCGAGTCAATATCATTTCGCAATGACCATGACGCAGCAGATTGGATCAAGTGTATATGAATATCCTGTGAAATTTAATAAAAGAAAATCTTCCTTTTTGAGATTTACTTATTTTGGGTAAGTAATAAAAAAAGCTATGGAAATGGAAAATCGTATTCTTCAGCTTCCCCGGGTAAAAATGCAGCTGCTGGTTTCCTGGCTCTCACACCAGGAACTGGCCGCCCTGATCCGCTCCGGTGAGCAGGACCTGGAAGACTATGTCATGGATAATATTTCCCGTGAAGGGCGGCGCGTTTTGCTGGAACAGCTGAATATGGACGTTACAGATTATGAGAAACGTCTTGTGATTGTTCGTCGGGTTAATTCCCGTTATCTCGAATTGCTGTTAAAACAGGAGCAGGCCCTTACGACAGAAGAGCGCAAAGATCTTCTTAAAAGTGCTGCCGGAGAACTGAGTGAAGAGGATCACGAACTCTATAACAGTCGTCGTCGTTTTCCTGAAGCTCCTGTATCCGAAACCGTCAGGCGAGAAATTGAGGGTTACCTGGAAAAACTGGATCGTGGTCAGAGTCTGAGTAACTCCAGTCTCTGATACAAGTATTCTATCAGTAAATAAGCTTTTCTGGAGTTAATTCACCGATGCCTGAGGTCGATAGTTGTCCTATGAGAAGAATAAAAGTATTGATGGAAAAATTCTTAAAAAAGGCTCTGACCTTTACTTCAGTCTGTTTATTTATTTTTATTGCATCGGGCCTTGAGGCAAACGCAGGTGATTTTCCGGTGTCGGAAGAAAGTGTTCTATTCTCGGGAGACGGTGCGAATATACTGGAAGCTGCCAGGAGATATCTCGGTACTCCCTATAAATACGGCGGAACAAATCCGACTACGGGTTTTGATTGTTCCGGATTTACAGGTTATGCTTACAACGAAGCAGGACTGAACATTCCTCGCTCAACAAAGGATCAGTATGCAACACTGATTCCAGTTCGCGTTCCTGAACCAGGAGATCTTGTTTTTTTTAATATAAATGGAAGTGGAGTATCCCATGTCGGTATTTATGCCGGGGATTTCAAATTCATTCACTCGCCAAGGACAGGCAAGAGTGTGAGTTTTGCTGATATTCGTAACTCCTATTGGAAGTCCAAATACGTGGGTTCACGGTCTATATTTAAGTAGACCGTTATTAGATAATGCGTTAACCTAATATGAATCATTCTTTGTATGTTAGAGCTTCATCTCATGGAGGTTATTCAATAAGAATTTCTATCTAACTATTGGCAGTAATATCTGAAAAAAGCTTAGATATTTCGTCTGTATCAGCATTACAGATACCCCTTTCGCTTATAAGGCCTGTAATGAATTTCGCAGGAGTTATATCAAAAGCTGGATTTTTTACGGAGGTACCTTCCGGATAAATCCTGACTGAATCCGTATCGCCATTACTCCTGATTCCCGATACTTCAAGAACTTCGCTCCCTGATCGATCTTCGATTTCAATTCCTGATCCATCGGGTGTGGCAAAGTCAAAAGTGGATTCAGGAAGGCAGACGTAAAACGGAACATTATGCTCTTTTGCGGCAAGCGCTTTTAAGTATGTCCCGATCTTATTGGCAGTATCTCCATTTGCAGCTACTCTATCTGCTCCGACGAATGCAATATCAACTTTCCCCTGCATCATAAGAAGTCCACCTGCGTTATCGACTACTACCGTGTGAGAAATTCCTTCCTGTGTGAGCTCCCAGGATGTAAGGGCTCCCTGATTTCTGGGACGCGTTTCATCGACCCATACGTGAACATTCATACCATTTCGGTGAGCTTCGTAGACCGGAGCAAGAGCCGAACCGGAGTCTGCGATACCGAGCCATCCTGCATTGCAGTGGGTGAGAACATTAATAACGTTATCTCTTTTTTCTGCCATTATTTTTTGCATTAGAGAGTATCCATATTGCCCTATTTTAGATGTTCTCTCAACATCTTCGCGGCTAATCTGGATGGCTTCTTCCAGAGCAATCCCGGCATCCAATTCCTTTGTGCGAATCCTTGATAACATACGATCAACAGCCCACATAAGGTTGACTGCCGTTGGCCGTGCATCGCGGATCATTTTTGCCTTTCGTTCAACAGCATCAATATTACCGGAACTTTCACGAACCGCCAGATATACCCCGATAGCTGCAAGTGACCCAATTGTTCCGGCACCCCTGACTGTCATATTACGGATGGCCGCCTCAACCTCTTCCGAATTTTTAAGCTCTAAAATCTGTCGTTTATGCGGGAGGAGCCTCTGGTCTATTACCTCGGGATTTCCATTACTATTCATCCAGAATGCGCGATATCTCATATGGTTTCTCCTCTCTCAGTCACGTTGCTTGGTCCGGTATATGCAAACTCAATTATCCCGGTAATATTACAGTACAGATAATTTTTTAAGGCTTTCTATAGCCAGAGGTTTTCACTTGATCTGAGAGATGAATGCTCAAAATGTTTATTGCAATGCTGGTGGCCTGTTCTTCCATAGTCCCATGCTTGACAATAAGTTGAAGGAACTGGGTATTATACTTCCGGAACCTGCCAGACCCCTTGCATCATATATTCCTGCCAGGAAATCGGGAAATCTGATTTATATAAGCGGTCAGTTACCTTTGCTGGATGGAAAGTTACTCATGACGGGGCCTATGTCACCGGAGCGAGATAAGGAAGAAGCCTCTCGCGCGATGGCCCAATGTTTTTTGAATGGACTGGCTGCGGCCGCTCAACTGGTTAATCTTAGTGGCATTACGGGAGTTGTTCGCCTCGGGGCATTTGTCTCATCGACTTCGAACTTTATCGAACAGCACATTGTTGCAAATGGTGCCTCCGAGCTAGCTGCTCAAATATTCGGGGAAGCCGGACGTCATGCAAGAGCCGCAGTTGGTGTAGCATCACTGCCTCTGGACGCCACAGTTGAGCTGGAGATTCTTTTTGAGACCAACGGATAAAGGGAATATTGATTATGGCCACTAGAATACCCGGTTCTCCCCAAAAGACCTCGGCATCGGTTCAAAAGAGTTCTACCGACAAAGATTTGAGTATATCTGATTCCCAGGATTCTGGATCGAAATATTCTTTCAGGGCACAGGCTGTCTTACCGGCTGAGTTTTTAATACAGCTTATACTTGCGATGTATCGAGGATGGTCTTCCGTAGCTTATCGTACCTGGTTTCGCATGGTCTGGATTATAAAGCAGACAAGTCCGATTCAGTATCTATTTATTGCTTCATCTATGGCCATGACTGTAATAGCCTTGATCCCCTGGATTTCATATAATGTCACACTGCTGGAGCTGGAAACAATAACAATTGGATCCAACTTCAAAACCCTGTTTGCATTACCGGGGCTTCTGGGAGTTGCTTTTGTATTTACAGATCTCCCCTTCAGAAAGCGCATCTACTATGTAATCTACGCTCTGGCAGCGATTGTTTACCTTGCAGGCTTTATTTTTCCCAATCCGATTCATACAAAAATTATAGCAACAACGGATTACAGAGTGCTGCCGGTTGTTTATATTTATGGTCTTCTGGGAGCTGCTACCATCTACCTTTCTATAAAGGCCCTGGACCGCCCTGTATTTCAAGTAAGGCAGTATTTGTCCGGCTCGAAACCCCCTGAAGCGGCAGCCTGATTACATGTTGCTGAGACGGATTAAATTTTCCTGTGTTAACTCACTTATATTTCTCGAGAAAGATTTATCCTTTTGAACAACTTCTCCCCCGAAAGCCTCTACCAGATACTGATCGAAGCTTTTTTCTTCTTTTTTGGCAATTACGGGATTTTTCCCGGGAAGTCCCTTGCGCTTTTTTCTGTAAAATACTGGGCTTTCAACTGTCTTGACTATCATATTGGTGTCCTCCCGACTTCGGAGTTATGTCACCTGTTACTCTTCATATAGTAACAAATGTTATAAAAAGTGTCATCCTTTTCTAAGAATTTATTGCATACTCCACATATGTCAACTACTATACAAATAAATGGTGTAAAGTGCTACATTTTTGTGTGGGTACAGTCTAATTTTAGTCCTGGAATCCCATTTCCTCCATTTCTGTGACTGATTCTAGCACCAGGGTGCGACATTTTCCAATTCCAACTGTAAAAATATCCGATAATGGAAACATAAGTGATTGGATTTTGTTCAAGGGCCTGTATTCTGAATATCTTCATATATGCAATTATTCAGGTCATGGTTTTTGAACGGATCTTTTATGTCCCTTTCCGGTATTTATCTATGCGACATATGACGAAGAAAAACTTACCGATACACCTTTTTTTCATCTGCCTGACCATTACCTGTCTGGCCATTGCCGGACCCATTGGAGCTCAAGAAATTCAGAATGAGACTCCCGCTCCGGGGAAGCTGATCTTTCTGGCGAGAGGGGAAGTCATTGCTGTACAGAAAAATAAGGGTGCCATAAGACTGAAGGCTATGACACAAGCTCTCGGAAGTATGAATCGTGAGAATCTGAGCAGTTTCTTTCTGAACCCTGAAAATTCTCTAACAATCAGGGATCGCGAGAACCGTGATGTAAGCAGTTTTAAAACTACAAGAGTGCAGATTGAAAAGTCCTGGGGACCAGATGAGCCCTATTCGGTACTACTTTACGGATCTTTTTTGATGCCTCCGGAGAAGAGGCGTTTCATTTCGCTTGGATATCAGGCGGGAATTTATGTGATGCGTAAAACGTATCGTGCGCCGGAAAACTACGATTTACCTCCTGTTAAAACAGTAAAACGAATCATACACCATATAGACCGGAAGGAGATGCTTCTAATAGGCTGGGACTATGCAGTAATCGGACAGGGAGATGATCCTTCTCTGGATAATTTTAATCCATTTTTTTATGAAAGGGATTCAACTATTATTCCCAGAGTAAGCGCTTTTTACATGGATCGTTATGAAGTAACAAACTACGAGTTCAAAAGATTTTGTGATGAGACAGGTCATCCGGTACCGCCTGCCTGGTCGGTGTATAACGGAACTTATCCCCCCGGAACCAGGTCCTATCCCATAACAGTCGCTTCCTATGCGGATGCCGCAGCGTATGCTCGTTGGGCCGGAAAACGATTGCCTACGGAAATTGAATGGGAACTGGCCTCCAGGGGAGGCCTTCGAACTATGAAAGACAATACAGGGCCGCAAAGTCTGCAGGGCAGTCCGCCTATCTATCCGATCGGCGATCAATTTGACTCCAGTATCTGCAATACGCTGGAATCCGGGCATGGACATGCATTGCCGGTTACTTCTCTGCATGATGTAAGTCCCTATGGTCTTATCGGTATGTGTGGTAATGCCCGCGAATGGACTTCATCCTGGTACACTCCTTATGCAGGTGCGAAATTCAGTCAATCGTATGTATCCGGTAAACAATTTCGCGTGATACGCGGGGGCTCCTATCACCAGCCGTTTAATCACGCTCGATCTGACTTCAGAGATTACGGCGGCTTTCCTTCACCGGAACGGGATTACAGTGCAGGATTTCGTCTTGTTATGGATATAAAGTAATCAAAATCATAAATTTCTTCGGGAAATTATTCAAATTAAATGTTATTAGTCTGAACTAAATTCTATAGTTTGAATATATACGGATAGTAAATTACCCAATCTGCTCATTTGCTTGATTGGAAGTTGACGAAAACTGTTCCCGCATGAGTGATGGAGTAACTATGAACGTACAAAAAAGCTGGATGTCATTTTCCGGAGTAATAAAAACCCTTGTATTTTTCTTGCTAGCAACTACCGTTATTCATGCTGAACCGGAAAGAGTGGATAGTTCAAAGGTACCCGTGTATGAGGTTCATGTTACTATCGATCCAGCCGGATCAACTCTGATCGGCAGGGCAATTTACACAGCCCCCGAAAGTAGAGTGTATGAGTTTGAAACGAATGGTATAATTATTGACGGACAGGATGTTTCTGCAGATAATTCGGTATTTCGACTGAATGCAGAAAAGAATAAATCAGTTGAATTTTCATTTCATCTCTCCAACAATTCAGATTCAAATTATTTTCAAAATGACGGCGTTCATCTAACCGGCTACTGGTTTCCCGCTCCGCGTATTCCTTCTATTATAAAAATAAAAGCTTCACTCCCAGCAAACTTTCTGGCTGTTTCTGAAGCAGAGAATACGACAAGAGAAGAAGTATCCGGGAATGCTGTTTTCACTTTTAACTTTCCTTATCCTCGATATCATGCAAGTTTGATTGCATCCAGCAAATTTATTACCCATACGGATAGTACAGGTGATGTACAGATTGAAGCATATTTCTTTGAAGAGGATGAAGCTCTTACCGACGGATATGTAAATGATGCTCGACGATATATTAAACGTTACGAGAAACGTATTGCACCATTTCCCTACAGGCGGTTTGCAATCGTTGAAAGTTTTATCCAGACCGGTCAGTCAATGCCAACATTTTCAGTGTTTGGCAGTCATGTATTAAACCTTCCTTTTATTCGAGATACATCGCTCGGGCATGAAGTTCTTCATCAATGGTTCGGAAATTATGTGACACCGGTTGTTGAAAAGGGAAACTGGAGTGAAGGCCTTGTTACTTATCTGGCAGATCATATGTTTCGTGCAGATTTGGGCGAAGGACGGGATTATAGAAAGGAAATATTATCGGATTATGAATCTTATACAGCTGGAACAGAAACTCTTACACTTCGTAATTTTCGATACCGCAATGACAGAATTACTCAAACGGTAGGTTATGGGAAAACGGCTCTTGTATTTCATATGATTCGCCGAAAGATTGGCGATAAGGCATTTTACAACGGGCTTCGCAATATTCTTGAATTATTTCCTCATAAAAATGCATCCTGGGACGATATGATTGCCTCCTTTTCCCGGGAATCGAATAGTGATTTGAAAACCTTTATAGACCCCTGGCTTGATCGTCCCGGTCTACCATCGATTACTATCAAGGATACTCTTCTTGAAAAGAATAAAAATGATTACTCTCTGAAGTTTCGTCTGGAACAGACAGGGCCGGTTTTTCCTCTTACCGTTCCCGTGGTAATTTCAAAATACGGGCAGGGACGAATAATTAACGTAGAACTAAGTCAGGCTTCGAGAAACATAAGTCTGACTCTTCCTTATCGCCCGGCAGAGATAACAGTGGATCCTTATTACGATTTAGCCCGAAGACTATCCCCGGCAGAGATACCGCCGGCGCTTTCCAGGCTGCTTGAGGAAAAGCATATAATTTTTGTTGTTTCCGATGAACTAAAAAAAGCTTATGAACCGCTTGCCATGTTATTGCATGGATCAGATGTTGCTATCATTTCCCCGGAAGAGTTGAATGCCGTTCATGCCAGAAACTCGTCAATTATTTTTGCAGATTCTTCCAATTCTGCACTGAGTCCCGTATATGATTTCACTCCTGTGAACAAGAGTTCCACATTTTCATTCCAGATTCGTAAGAATCCATGGAATCCTGAACGTGTGGCTGCCCTTATTCAATCAAAGTCAAAAAATGATTCACTTGCAATACTCAGAAGACTTCCACATTACGGGCGCTACAGTGCAGTGGACTTTGAGGGACGATCGGTCCTGCAAAAGACGCGCGCCTTTTCCGAAAACGGGTTGAGGGTCTATCCCGCATCAAAAGCAGTATCCGTACATGATAATCTTGATTTCTTTATTGAAGAAATTGCAGATGAAAGCATTAAAGAACATATTGTTTTTATAGGCGAACAGCATAATCTTTTTTCGCACCACCAGATCCAGCTTGATATTATAAAGCAGATGTATGCGAAAAATCCGGAATTGATTATAGGAATGGAAATGTTTTCTCGTTCCTATCAGAAATATATCGATGCGTTTATAGATGGAAAAATTGATGAAAGAGAATTTTTGACTGAAACAGAATACTTCAAAAACTGGGGTTTTGATTATAATCTTTACAAACCTATTCTTGATTTTGCCCGTGAGTTTCATCTTCCCGTTGTGGCGCTTAATATTGATCGTTCTTTGATAAGAGAGGTATCAAGAAATGGTATTCATTCACTTGATAAAGAGCAATCCTCCCGGCTGAAAGGGCCAATGGATTTTTCGGATACCGGTTACAGGCAATTCCTGGAAGAAATATTTTTACGACATGGGTCGGGACAGGGTATAGATCCAATTCGTTTTGAAAGATTTTTACAATCTCAGATTATCTGGGATGAGAGTATGGCGCAAGCAACGTTACAGGCGCTTGAAACACATCCGGGATACAGTATGGCCGTTATTGCAGGCAGCGGACATATTCGATTCGGAAGAGGAATTCCAGATCGTGTTTATCGGGATATTGGATTTCGCGGTATCCGGGTTGTTATGGATGATGTAGAGAAACCGGGTGTGGCTGATTACAATATCTTTCCCGGAAAAATGCAATACAGAGAGGCACCGAAGCTTGGAGTCATGATTCAGGAAGAACCGGACGGTATGTTTGTCCGAAATGTTGATAATGATTCACCCGCGCATATGGCAGGAATTCTGGCAGGTGATTATATCGTTAATATGGGAGGTCATCCAGTAAAGACGATGAACGATGTGAAAATTGAACTTCACTTCGCACTGATGGATAAGCCCTTTCTTCTAACAGTTAGACGCAATGGTAAAACAGTAGATTTGAAAGTTCAATTCCCATGATAGTGTATAAAACGGGGGAGTGGCGCCCCCCTGCATATCAGAATCGAGGTATTAACGAAGAATTTTAAATGCCACGTCAATTACGACCTGCCATTCGCTGACCTTTCCATCTTCGCCAATATGTCCCCGTTGCTCCACAACCTGAAACCAGTTCAGTCCTTTCAGTGACTCTTTTGCATCATGTAAAGCCGAGTTGATGGCCTTCTCATAACTTTCCGATGATAAGCCAACCAGCCGTATCATTTTATATGTACTCATATATTTCTCCCTGCTGTCCGAATTCAGTAATTTAGTTACTGTTATTGTTTGTATAGGACGAATAATTAAGTCCAATATTTAGTTTATTCATTCTGTAATATAACATTTTGATATATACAGGGAATATAATTTTATGATCGCCGTATCAGCGGGGTTTGCTGAAAAATGACTTCTATTATGGTAGACATTGTTCGACGTATACTTCTAAGCCGTGTATATGAGATGGCTGTACAAACTCCGATGGATAAAGGAGATAATTTGTCAATTCGTCTGGGTAACCAGGTTTACTATAAAAGAGAGGACCTGCAGCCTGTATTTTCATTTAAACTTCGTGGCGCTTATAATAAAATTGCATCGCTTAGCAGGGAGCAAATGAAAGCCGGGGTTATTGCTGCATCGGCAGGGAACCATGCCCAGGGGGTTGCCATGTCTGCCAGACACCTGGGTATTTCGTCAGTCATTGTTATGCCCCGGACGACACCTGCTATAAAAATCTCTGCGGTAAAAAAACTTGGCGGTGAAGTCGTTCTCCACGGAGACAATTATTCAGAGGCGGCAGCTCGCTGTGAAGAGATACGTCAGCAGAGAAATATGACATTTATTCATCCCTTTGATGACGAGGATGTTATTGCCGGTCAGGGTACAGTGGGGCATGAATTGCTGCAACAGCTGCCAGATGTCGATTGTGTGTATATACCCGTAGGCGGCGGGGGACTTATATCCGGCGTATCCGCTTTTCTCAAGGCGATCAGACCGGATATTCGAATAATTGGAGTAGAACCGAAGGATTCCAATGCTATGCAGCAATCATTGGAAAGGAATGAGCGCATCATTCTTGATTCAGTTGGAATTTTTGCGGATGGTGTTGCCGTTAAGCAGATAGGCGAACTTACTTTTGAATATGCAAAGAAATATGTTGATGATATTATTACAGTTACAACCGATGAACTCTGCTCGGCCATTAAGTTTATTTACGAAGATACAAGATCAATCGTAGAACCGGCCGGTGCACTGGGAACAGCCGGAATGATTAAAGATGTCTCCAATCGAAGTATTGAAAATAAAAAACTAGTAGCAATCAATAGCGGCGCCAATATGAATTTTGAAAGGCTACAGTTTGTCGCAGAGAGAACGCGAACCGGAGAAAAGCGTGAAGCGATATTTGCAGTGTCAATTCCGGAAAAGACGGGTGCGCTGCGCGATTTCTGCAATCGATATACGAAGGGAAGAAGTATAACAGAGTTTAACTATCGATACAGCATGGACCAAAAAGAAGCACATATATTTGTTGGTATTGGTATCAATAAAATTGACGAAAAAGATAAATTTCATGATGAATTGATTCAGGATGGATTTCGATGTACTGATATGACAGATAATGAGTTCGCAAAAACTCATTTAAGACATATGGTGGGAGGTCGTACAGTCAAGAGTGCAAGAGAAGTTGTTTATAGATTTCGATTCCCGGAACGTCCTGATGCTTTAACGGATTTTCTAAATGCAATGGCTTCCGACTGGAATATTTCCCTGTTTCATTACAGAATGCACGGAGGGGATTTTGGACGGGTTCTCATCGGGTTTCAGATTCCCGAACAAGAACAGATAGAATTTCAATCATTTCTGAATAAAGTAGGATACGCTTATTTTGATGAGACTGATAATCCTGCTTATAAGTTATTTTTATAAAACACGTTTCTTTACTAACAGAGACAGAACTGGATGAGTCTATTGTATATTCTCATATTCAATGCCGGAATAATCCTGCTAAAAAAGTTACTTTAATGACTGCCCCCCGTTAGTTTTTCCGATCTACTGTATAAAAGTTCCTCGCTCCTGAGTTAAATCAATATCCAACTCATTTTGTTCACTAAAAGGCCCCGTAAACCATACGAAAAAATGATAATAAAATCATGCCTTTTTTGGGTATTATTAAAATTAAAAGCGAAAATAAATATACAGCAAATCATCATAATTTATTCAACCCGGCTGATCTTCTGAAATAAAATTACGCAATTACAAGTCTAAACAGTATAATTTCAAATGATTATCCAAATTATCGAATATCTGAAATAGAATTATTTTGTGCTTTTGTTTGGGAGAGGTTGATGCGCAAAAATTTGATCCTACATATAAGTCCGGTATGGAGTGAAATTGATAATGCTAGAAAGCAGCTATCAGAATTTCTTATAGGCAATAACGTTGATCTGAATCTGCAACATACAGTTATTATGGTATCAAGTGAACTGCTGGAAAATGCAATTAAATACGGAGAAACTGAAACTGCTTTTCCCATCTCTCTCGAAATTGATATTGGAATAAATAATATAATTATTGAAGTTAAAGACAAGATAAATGCCTTACAGAAGAAAAACCTTTCCACCCTGGATCATCATATTCAATGGATCAAGGGATTCCAGAGCCCGTTTGAAGCGTTTATTGAAAAATTAAAAACAGTATCTGCCAAGGATCTTGATGATATGGAAAGCGGTCTTGGATTGGTCAGAATCGCATACGAAGGCCAGGGTGATATTGATTTTTATTTAGATGAAAATGATGTTGTATGCATTTCAGCCGTTGTACCGGGCAGTATCTAAAAGTATATTGAAAAGTGGTCATTTATGAAAACCAATATATTTGAAAATGGTAATCTGAAATTAGAAGTCAAAGAAGATAATGAGGGAATAACCATTATTTTTAAGGGTAAAAGTACGGAGCGAGAGCCCGGTAGATTTTTAATTCCGATTCTAAAGGGATGTCTGGATAAAGCTTCCGAAGACCGAAAAAGTTTGGTCATGGACTTTCGCATGCTTGAATATATGAATTCATCCACAATAACACCTATTGTAAGATTGCTATCCACACTGAATAAAGAGATACCAAAGGTGCAACTGCAGTACAGTGAGAAGTTGCGATGGCAGGCAATAAATTTTTCAGCTCTGGATTTCATTACCAGTCATGATTCCCGAATTGAGGTAAAAGGAGTATAACTCAGTGGGCTCTGATATCTCAAAGATAATATTTAATGGCTCGGTACTTCATAAAGAAAAAAATGTGGAGATAGTCTGTGTTTATGCCTCTATTGCCTCGCTATTTGTAAAATTTCAAAACGGTGAGCGATATCAGAAGGGAACAAAATTTGCCGATTGTTCCTTAAATATACGTGGAAAAATCTTCAATTTCGGAATGTGTGAGTATCTACCGGATAAAGTAGTTCCTGATTTTGACGGAAGACTTGTATTCATAGAAAATATATACGATTTTTATTCAACGATATCCAATAAGAAGCTTCTTGATATACAGGCTTATTTTCAGGGGCTGCCGTTGATGCTTGCGCAGAAGAATCATATTAATAAGGAATTTAGAGAGTATCTTACGGATCTCTCATTTGATTTGAGTGTATATAAAAAAATATTTGATGATATAGATTTCAAGCATCGTAATGAACCTGAATCAGTATTCCAGTTTGTCCAGCAGGCTGTAATAAAAACAGAAGGAAGAAACTATTTTAGTTTTTTTAATAGCAAACTGGCTGAACTCAAAAGAATTGTCAGAAATTTTTCGAAAGAAGAACATAGTTTGCATGGTTACTATCTGCGCCGGCAGGTCTGGGATATTATTTCAGCATCTAAATTTATATTAAGAAGTAATGTACGTCCAAGGGGATACTCGGGTGATTCAATGATGATGTCATTGATTTATGAAAATAAGTATGTTGGCGACAGTACTTTTGGAAAGTTAATGCACTTTCACCCTTTGCAAACACAGGCTGCTCAGGCTGTCAGAAATCGAATGCGTATTGTTCCCCAGTATTTACACGAACTGGAAAAAACATCAAACTACAGCACTGAAAAATTTCGGGTAATGTCATTAGCCTGTGGTCCGGCTATGGAAATGGAGAATATAATTTTATCATCTGATTCAATCAATCGCTATGATTTTACGCTGCTGGACCAGGATCATGAAGCTCTCTATGAGGCATCCGAAAATATTGCTCGAATCGAACAACGTTTTGGACATAAACTAAATTATACACTTATCTGCGACTCTGTAAGGACGCTGATTAGTGCAAAAGATCTTTCCAGTAAATGGGGAAAGTTTCACTTTATTTACTCTATGGGATTGTTCGATTATATAAGTCAGAGAGTTGCGGTTGTAATACTAAAAAAAATATATCAAACACTTGAACCTGGAGGTGTAATGCTTATTGGTAATTTTCATTTAAAAAATGAGTCCAGAATATATATGGAATACTGGGCTGATTGGACATTGAATTACAGAACGGAGTCCGATTTATTAGCTCTTGCTGATGGGCTTTTGAATGCAGAAACCGAAATCTTCTTTGAAAATACAGGGATTCAAATGTTTCTTCAAATTAGAAAAAAATATAATTAGTAAGATTAGAAAAAATATTTTGGGATCAGATGATTGAAACAAGTGTTTTAATATGATTGGAAAGGTCATGAATTTGTCAGTAGAAAAAGAA
>JBNKQE010000061.1:0-18065 GCA_050295715.1 Leptospirales bacterium | reverse complement strand
GTCCCTTTGCAGTAGGTCGTAAGAACTGGCTTTTTGCCGGAAACGAGTCCGGTGCAAAAGCATCCGCCGGATTCTATACTCTGGTCCAAATTGCCAATCTTAACGGCTGGGATCCTTATTATTTTCTTTACGACCTGTTTCTGAAAATTGAAGATATTGAAGGACAGATCGATCTTGTCGATTTTATCTCGAACTACCAACCTGTCCGTACTTAGACGCTTACGATTCTCTAAAAACCTGCCTTAAATTGTCCAAATCAAACCAACCTTTCCTTTTACCAGCAAAACTGACAGAATCATGATATATATATTTATTTAAAAAAAACCATTTTTTATATGAAATTTCTACTCAGTAATTAAATTTTGTTCTCAAAGAGGAAGTTTAATGGATGTCTTAGTAGGTTATAGTTGGCTTTTAAGCCAATATGGAATCAAATTAGTTCAGCGCTTAAGAACACAAAGTTACATTGTTACTACATCATCCCGCCATACTAAAACTGAGGATGGCTATACAAAAGAGTATTTTCCCGAAAATTTTATCCCCGAAAACAGTTTTTCAGGACATTTCACTTTTGCTTTAAAAAACGAAGGAATCCACCTGGAGTTATTCTCACGTCTGTTTGAAAAAATTGATCCCACTGAGCTTGAATCCTGGATTGAAAGAGAACCTTCAGGTCAATATGCTAGGCGAGCTTGTTTTTTCTATGAATGGATAACGGGTAACCAACTAAATTTCGACGGAGTTAAGACTGGTAATTATGTAGATGCTCTAGAAGAGAAGAAATACTTCACTGGTAAATCAAAAAATAATACACGCTGGCGTGTTCGAGACAACATACCTGGGAATCCCAATTTTGCTCCTGTTATAAATCGATTACAAAAAGTTATTGAAGCGGAAGATTTTAAGTGCTTACCACATTTGCAAGAACTTGAATCTGAATTTGGACCTGATATAATTCAACGCAGCAGTGTCTGGCTGACTATAAAAGAAAGCCGCGCCAGCTTTGAAATTGAGCGCGAAGAAAAACAAGTCGACCGAATTCGTCGGTTCGCTTCAGTCATGGCAAAGAAATGTGGTTCATTAGAGGATCCACTGGATCCGGAAACATTAGCTTCATTGCAGCAAGAAATTTTAGGTCCCAGTGCAACAAGATATGGTATAAGGAGATCACCTGTATTTATCGGGGAGATTGATAATTGCATAGAAATTGTACATTATATAGCCCCAGCACACCAGGTATTAATCAATATGCTTGAAGGATTGAAAGAATTTCAGCTTAGCACTAAAGGAAAATCTTCTACTATTCGCGCTGCAGCTATATCATTTGCTTTCGTTTATATTCACCCAATGTCAGACGGGAATGGAAGAATATCACGATTTCTCATAAATGATATTTTACGCAAAGACGAGTCTCTGCCTTTTATCCTTCCAATTTCTGCAACCATTACCAACAGTATTGCCAGTAGAAAAAGTTATGATGATATTCTTGAAACGTTTTCAAAACATTTCATGATGTATTACAATAGTTCATACAGCTTTGGTGAAGACAGAATTGAAGAAGACGGCATAAAAACAAATTTTAATTTTGATGAGTATAAGGATGCTCTACACGCCTGGAGATATTTAGACCTTACTGACCATACCATTTATATGTATGATATCTTAAAAAATACAATAGATGTTGAAATGCGGAAAGAAGCAAAACAAATTCGCGAAATTTTATCATGTCGCGCAGCCGTAAAAGAGGTTATCGAAGGCCCTGATCAAGATATAGATCGCATAGTAAGGTCTGTAAGAGATAATAATAAAGTATCCAAAAAACTGAAAAAAGATTTCCCCATTCTTGAAAACAAGGAAATTGAATCATCCGTTATTGAAGCTATAGATTCTATTTTGGAGGTATTAAATACACAATAGAGTCATATTATATCGCCTATCTTTACCATTGCCCACTACACTTCGGACCGTTTGCACGCCCTCACCTGGTGGCTCTGGATAATCTGCCGGGATAAAATATGAGGATTATTACCCGGCAGATGAAGTGATTTAAGCGCTATTATTTAAAAGATTTTTTACGAGGTTTATAACTATAAAAAAATAACTATCTTCTACATTACTCAGGATTTACGGATGCCGCCTTTGCCAGTTCCGCGGGCTTTTTATTACTGGTCAGAAGTCCCAGGGCCCAGTTAAAAATCGATATAAAAAGAGCCACAAGGAAAACAATATGGATCGAATGAAACAAAAACTGGGATACCTCGTTTAATGCAGTTTCAGAGATATTGGCCCTTGCTATGTGGTCCAGTATCAGATGGGGTTTTTGAATTAACTCTGCTAAATCGGGAGAAACAGGCGGTTTCAAGTTGTTCTTCATATCCGCTTTGAAAATACTGATCTGAATCCCTCCTAGCAAAGCGAGCCCGATTGTGCCTCCGAAGCTTCGCATAAGCTGAATACCCGAGGTTGAGACACCCAGACTGTGAAGAGGGACAGCACTCTGTACGGCGATTAGCGTGCAGGTCGAAACAAAACCCATGCCGCTTCCCAGAAAAAACATGGGTAGCATAAGGTAGACAATCCCAAATCCGGTTTTGAAAAAGTAAAGCCCCACAAGACCCAGCGTCATCGCCGTACCCCCTGCAACGATAAGCTTTAGAAACCCGAAGTGGTTGAGCAACCTGCCGCTTATTATGGATCCCCCGGACCACCCGATGGCCAGCGCCACAATTACAAAACCGATGTGTCTGGCCTTGAGCCCCATAACCCCCTGAACCAGTATAGGAACAAAATTAATTGTCGAAAACATAATCAATCCTGCAATGAGACTTATTAAAGCCGGAATCAGTACTACTTTATGCTTGAAGATTTCCACAGGGAATATCGCTTCGGGGTGTCGCTTTTCGTAATAAAGAAATATCAATAAGACGAGAATTGCCGATGCCACAATGCCCCAGTGGAGAATGCGGTTTTCGCTTTGATTGATTACAGACAGACTGTAAAGCAAAGCAAGGGCCCCGGCTGCAAAGATGAGAACGCCACCAAAATCAATCCGCCGGCTCTCTTCTAAAACTTCTTTCTTTTGAAGCTTTGTAATAATAATATAGGCTGCCCACAACCCGAACGGTATATTAACGTAAAACGCCCAGTGCCAGGACAGTTGAGATGTGAAAACAGACCCCAGGATCGGACCTACGATACTGGCAAGACCCCAGACAGAAGAGAGCAGACCCTGCATACGCCCCCGTTTTTCAGGGGGAAATAAAATCCCGAACATGACAAAGCTCATCGTCATAAGGCCCCCCGCCCCGAGACCCTGCAGAGCACGAAAGAAAATAAACTGCTCCATACTACGGGCAGTACCACAAAGGGCCGATGCTGCCAGAAAAAGAAAGATAGCGATCAGGATAAAAAGTTTATGCCCGTAAATGTCAGAGAGTTTACCGTATATAGGAGTCACAATGATAGTACTCAGCATAAAGGCCGTTGTGATCCATGGATAGAGCTCAAGCCCCCCCAAATCGGACAATACCGCAGGTAATATGGTGCTTGTAATCATATTGTCCATAGCCGCCAGGAACATGACGAGCATGATAGCGAAAACTATAAGATTCTGGTGGGCGAATGCTCTAGTGTTATTATTACTGTTGTGGGAGGATGACATTTTAGAATATTTTTTATTCAAGTTTTCCCTGTCCACAAAATCCTTCAAACCCATTGCCTTTACTCAATAATCAGAGAAAAGCCAGATTCTGATCCCTCATTTTACAGCTCAATACAATAGAAATCAAGACTCCTCACGGGCTTATTCGATAAGTATTCGAATTCTTAATTTTTCAAGTTTCGAAAAAAAAGGTGATCAGCTTACACTGAATCGATTGTGTGTGGTATCCTCTGACTGGTCCGTACTATCCCTCCCCACAATGAATTAAACGGCCGCCGAGCCGGGAGCCGTCCAGGATATCCCTCCTGAGGGCTTCGCATGGCTTTCGTAAGTAAAACATTCTGGAATACATCCACAGGACAGCCCACATAGTCGGTGTAATCATTGTATAAAATCCAGGAGTAGTTGGTGGCGCTGAAGGCCCCCCATCCACTGCACTCTGGATCCTTCACCTGGGAACGAGGACGTTCGCAACCTGCGTGTTTATGAAATGCCCATAATAAAAAGGTATTTCACTTGTCGCATTTGGTTTCAGAAGACCTGATAGCATCTTAAAAACTGTTATTTACAAAATAGTCCTTTTTTTCGCATTCGCATTCATCTATATTTTTATAGAAAATTCCTTTGTGTATCTATATCAGGAAAAAAAGACCGAGAAGAACCCCGGATTAAAGTATGGATGGGATTAAGAAGGTCGTTAATAGAAAAATTTCCAATTAAAAAGATTGCTAAAGTTTACAATGAAAGCAATTTAGGATATGGCTGTTTTTGAAATTACCCATGGCGTAAAATTATATAAATCAGAAAAAGAATCAGTAGTTTTTGGCTGTCCGCCAGAGGTGATTAAATTTTTTATCAATCAGGATTATGAATTTCCATCCGTAGTTGTTCTTCCGGATACAAACTATAAATTTGGAGTTCTCCAGAACGCCACCGAGTTTCCACTCTATTACTTTCTTTTTGTTCAGGGAAACTTTTTCAAGGGTCAAAAGCTTACAATAGTCGGCACAATAAAGCAGATAGAGGCCAACCGTGAGCTTTTACGTCTGACCCTTTTGGGACCCGATGCGTCTGAATACGAGAAGCTGGGCAATAATGAATATCATAAACAGCTCTTCAGGGAGTCCCGTGAACTGGCCCTGAAAGACAAAAATGGCAGGGAATACGTCATTGATGATTTTATTAACTTTATTGCTTTTGAAAAGAGTGAAGTCAGGGTTGGAGAGACAATTATCCGGAGAAAGGGCGATGATCGATACGAAGCAGACGGAGAAGAAGTTGATATCAATTTCAGTACTCCGCAGGAACCGCCCTATGATTTAAGAGGAGACTTCATTCCTACCATGCCTCACAAATTCGGAGTGACAGTACTTGGCGGAGCATCGGGATTCATTTCGCACAAACCATGTTCCGGCCTTGCCTTAAATTTCAACTCCGAATACATGCTCATTGATTGTGTCCCCTATCTGGAACACTCATTGAATGCCAGAGGAATTTCCAAACACGAAATACACTCTTTGTTTCTAACCCATGTTCATGATGATCACTGCAATATATTTCCGCTCCTTGAGTTTTCGCAGAAAATCAAGCTCATTGCCACAAAAGAGATATACTATATGGCAATGAAAAAGCTTTCACTGCAGACCGGTTTGCCCATTGAGAATTTTGAAAACGTTTTCGAGTTTGTAGAGATGGAGCCCTATAAAGACCATGAATTCTACGGGATGAATATCCATCCCCATTACACTGTCCATTCCATTCCCACCATTGGTGCGACATTCACAATGAAAGATGCTCACCAGAGCCGCAGTATCGTTTTTGTCGGTGACAATAAAGGGTTCAATGATATTGACAAAATGGTTTCAGAGGGAATTGTCCCGGATGAAAAGTTCAATCATTTGAAAAGACTCTACAGTGCTCAATTCGATATCTTATACGCTGACGGCGGCGGCGGAATACTTCATGGCAAGCCGGAAGATGCGCTCCATTCAAATTCCAATCAGATTGTCTTTATGCACCTGGAAAATCTCCCTCCGGAATTTGATGCGACCTTTTCCATGGCTATCGCAGGTAAAAGATACCCTATTAATCAGGGGAGCTATCACTCGTATATTATAAAAACTTTCCAGATTCTGGCGGATACCTTTGAGAATATTTCACACGACTGGACTACTGCCCTCATGAGTAATTTTGTAGTGCAAACATACAATGTGGGTGATGTTATAGTCAAGCAGGGAGAAGAGAGCAAAGGGCTGATTTATATTATTCTATCAGGCAGTTGCAGTGTCATGGTTCACGATGGAAAAGTCCTATCCGAAAAGGCCCGCAAGGAGGCCGGTGATTTTGTGGGTGAAATGGCAGTGCTCGATACAAACAAAATCCGCAATGCATCCATCGTTGCCCGTACACCTGTAACCCTCTGTGCGATTGAAGAGCGCCTCTTTCATGAATTTCTCATTCAGGAAAACAGAGTGGATCAGATGAAAAACCTCTGGCAGACCAGATCCGAGCTTGAAAGAAACTTCCCTTTCAATAAATTTTCAGATAATGTCAATGATCGCCTTTCGCAATCAAGTAAGCGTTTAACGGTAGAAAAAGATGAGGTCGTGATAGAACAGGGAACAATGTCCAGCCAGTTTTTTATAGTCCTATCCGGTCGGTTTGCAATTTACTATAATAACAAGAAAATTAATGAACTCGGGCCGGGCAGCATGTTTGGTGAATATGCAAGCCTGGAACGTAGTGTGCGCAACGCTACTGTAAAAAGTATGGAAAAATCGCTCGTCCTGCAATTCGAAAGTGCAACAATTGAAAAGCTGGTCCAGTCCATACCTATCTTGAATTTTCATCTGAGACAGTTGATGAGAGAGAGAGGAGAGTTACTGAAGCTTGCCGTTAACAGTCCGTAAGCGAATACAAATGGGCTTTGAGTTTTCGACCGGAGGGAAATTTTGGCAAGGAAATCCAGTGAGTTGATCAGGTTTATCTGATATGATTCGCAATGATTCAGCAAATTGTTCTCTTGTCAAACCAAAACTTTGTGATATTGTAACTGCTATTTCCCGAAATACCTTGAGTTATCTTTGTATATAGACAATCTTATTAATTGACCAATTGAATACCGACAACCCAAATTTTCCGGATATTTTCTGCCAAATGGGCCAATTTTAAGTAGAGTATTGCACATCATATGTGCTCACAATATATTCATAAAGTTATTTTATCTATCTTTTTACCATATTGACGGGATAGATAGTCGGACTATTCAACTTTCAGTTTATTAGCTCAATACCATGCTTAATTAATTTTTTCATTCGTAGTTGACTAATATTACATGGTAATATATATATTATTTCAATATGAATCTTATGATTATATCAATACTCTTCTGGATTTATTATTCGGAAACATAGTCTTTAATTGAATAGCAATTTCACTAATGAAAAGTAAAAATGGGTCCGATTGATTATCATTTTTTTAGACATTAAAGTAAATACAATATAATCCTTTCTGTTTAAGTCCGCAATTATTCTTTCTATAAACAAATATTCCCGTTCTCCAGGCAGAATTAATGTTGAAAACGAACGAGGTGGGATCGTGGGATCCGCTTTCCCTGCCTGCATTTCCAAAACTCGGAGCACAGTGATGGAGTACGCGTTTGGAAACATACATTGAAGTACAAGCAAATCATGTATCCGAGATTCACCTTTAATCTATCATTTTAATTGTTAATGATTTGACAGAACACGATTTGTTATTCCAATCTCCCCTATGGCTTCAAACCTCACCGATTTTTTTATCGCAGCTTATCATAAACGCAATCGATGGACTCTTCCCGTAATTATTTTTCTGGTTCTAGTGAGTGTTGGATGTAATTCCATTGAGGCTGGTCCTCCTCGCAGACTTCCCCCTGGTCCTCCTCCACGTGAGGCGCTGGATGCCTGTCGCGATTACAACGAAAAAGAGACCTGTCAGTTTACCCACAGAAATCATGAAATTCACGGGATATGTCTATCGGTTCCCGGTAGCCAGATGGCATGTGTCCCCGATGAAATTGTCTCCGGCCACGGAAGACCGGCAAATTCGATAAAATCCTCCCCGGTAGATATTAAAAAGAACTTTCCCGGTGCAATCGATGTGTTCAGTCGAATTCCCGATACTGGCCAGGGAAGCTGTTTCGATAACGAAAAAGAGATCCCATGTCCCGAACCCGGCGAGGATTTCTTCGGTCAGGATGCCCATTATCTCGGTGCCCCTCTCTCCTATACGGATCAAGGCGATGGAACCATTCTCGATAGTGTTACAGGACTTGTCTGGCAGAAAGGACACAACGAAAAACGATTGACCTGGATAGATGCAGACCGTGCCTGCAAAAAACTTGTTCTCGGGAATAAGAGTGACTGGCGGCTTCCCGATATTAAAGAACTCTACTCCCTGGCCAATTTTCGCGGTTCCACCGGGAGACGACCATATATCGATAGTATATTTGAGATACAAGAACCAAACGAAAAAACGTTAAAAGACGATGATTTTGCCTCCACACATTTCACATCCATGATGGGACAGACCTGGTCGTCCACCATTTATACAGCCGATCACATGGGAAAAAGAGGAATGATTGCAGCCTTCTTTTTTAACTTTCTTGATGGTCGAATCAAGCAGGCTCCCATAGAACACAGGCCGGAGCTTTTCTATCGATGTGTTCGAGGGACTCCTCATTATAAAAATAAGTTTTCTATTTTAAGTGTTTCTTCGGTGGAAGATAAGAATTCGGGTCTGATCTGGCAAAGAAGAGACAGTCAAAAAAGATACGACTGGAAGGGAGCATTGAACTATTGTGAAAATCTTAACCTGGATGGAAACTCGGACTGGCGATTGCCCAATGCCAGGGAGTTGCAGTCTATTGTGGATTATGAAAAGCATGATCCGGCTCTCGATCGAAAGATATTTCCCATGACCGATACGAAAGCCTGGTACTGGTCATCTACAACCCATGGAGATGAGATATCCAATGCCGTATATGTCTGCATGGGACGCTGTTCCTCCACAACAGGTGTGGATTATCACGGTTCCGGGGCTCAGCGAAGCGATCCCAAAACAGGGGATCCATCCCGATATAGTATGGGAAGGGGCGGGCAAAATGACGAAGTCAGAATCTTTAATTACGCGAAATGTGTAAGATCTCCGGGATTGCCTCACGAGCAGTCTTGATCCGGTCTATTCGGAATCTTTTAACCTCTCTTTCAGAATGGCCACAATCGCCTTTTGATGATTCGCAGTCGCAAGCGAAAGAGCGGTCTTGCCATTTCGCGCTGCCTCCATGAGTGGTGTGCGACCGTCTCTTTTTTGTGTATTGGTATCGGCGCCATGATTGATGAGATATTGAACCAGATCCAGAAAACACTCCTTTTTTGCAAGGAGCGACAGCAAATAAGAAAGAATTGCGAAAGATCCGGGAATCCAGATCCAGTCTCGAAGCGGTTTTATATTAATTGGGAATATGGATGCGAATAGAAAAATTAAAGTGCAAATCAACGCCAGATTCTGTAAGAGTCTCTGCGATGATGAGATAAGCATATATTTGAATCAGACCGTCCTCTCTAGCCTCCATATTAATGGAAAAACATATGGAAGCAGTTATATTTGATATGGATGGAGTAATTATCGATAGTGAGCCGCTTCACTTTGCAGTTGATAAATGGGTATTGAACTCCACAGGGATTCGAACCTCCGATGATTACCTGGACAAATTTGTTGGCTATACCAATGAAGCCATGTGGAGAGATATCAAGGAAGAATATTTCATTAACAAAAGTATTGAAGAGTTAATAGATTTGCAGGTTTCTAGCAAAATCAAGCATCTGGAAGAATATGATTACGAAGCAATAAAAGGAATAAAAGATTTATTAAAGCACTTAAAACTGAATCATCTAAAAGTAGGATTGGCCTCCTCTTCTCCCGGAGTCTTTATTGAGGCAGTTCTTAGAAAGCTGAATATCATAGATTATTTTGAAGTCTGGATAAGTGGAGAAGACGTAGAGAATAGCAAGCCCAAAACTATATAGAGTATTTGACTCCACAATGCTTGCTCCGGATGCTTTCAATTCTTGAAAAATCTGTTCTTTTCGATGTTGAACATCGTCTCCGGTTCCAATACAGTCGGAGATCAGAAAGACTTCAAAATCATTATGTAGTGCATCCTTTGCTGTTGAAAAAATACAGTATTCGGCCAAAAAACCTGCCAGATAGATTGATGTTATATTATTTTTCAGAAGGTATTCTCTAAAATCTTTAGAATTAAAAGCACTGTGCTCCCTCTTTGAAAATAATTTCACGCGCTTATCATATTGAATATCAATCAAATGCCCTCGGTTCCTGGTATACATAACGAGAGATCCTCACCAAATTGATTGGGAATATAGTTGGAGTATACTATGACTTTATGGATAACAGATAAATTCTCAAATAGTGTATTAATCTTCTGTTTTGAATTTAATATTTGCTCGATACCTGAATGCCTTCTGGCATAACTCCCATCCGGGTTAATAAAATCCTTCTGAGGATCGATAATGATTACACAATTTTCACTCATATAAAACGTCTGAAAAATTCGAAATAAGGAGATTCACCGGTATATCCACGATAAATACGTCCGCCCAGTATCCACTAATGACAGAGAAGAGAACACAGCATTGCAAAATATGTTCTATCTATTGATGATACAATAGAGCCACCCTTAACAACATTAATCTCTTCAGCAAGCAACAAATGTCCATTAAAACATGTCAATTGTAAACAATGGCCGACAGATCAAAAAACCGGGAACAATCGGTCAATGGATATGGGTTTACAAGTATTTATACATCACTGCTAAGTTGAGTTATATACCTGATGGACAGGAATTATCTTCTCCATCAGAATTGTTCTATTCTGTCCGGGATATCTGGCAGGTCCCATTGGATATATCGTTCAGTCAGCGGGTATATCTGCCTGGTCACTCTCCTTGATCTATCCGGGAGTTAAGAAATAATCGAGCGGAGCTTCAGTTTGCTTTCGGCATAATAAATCAAACCATTCTTCTATGTACCAACATCTAAATTCCATATTTTAGTGGCGTACTCTTTTACAGAACGATCACTTGAGAATTTTCCCATCTTCGCTGTATTCAAAATGGAGCGTCGAGTCCACTCTTCCTCATCTCTGTAAACCTCGGCCACCTGCTCTTGAGCGTTTATGTAGGACTCGTAATCGGCCAGAACCAGATAGGGATCGCCAAATTTTAAAAGAGCATCGATTACCGGGACATGAATATTTTTCTCACCGTCAGAGAAATATCCGGAAGCGATCATATCGATTACACGTTTCAGTTCCGGATTTGAATGATAGATTTCGTAAGGGTTATACCCATTTTCCTTACGCTTTTCCACCTCATTGCTCTTCAGTCCGAATATGAAAATATTCTCTTCGCCAACCTCTTCCATTATCTCAATATTGGCTCCATCCAGCGTTCCAATAATGACAGCGCCGTTCAATGCGAATTTCATATTACCGGTTCCCGAGGCTTCCATCCCGGCCATTGAAATCTGTTCCGAAAGATCTGCCGCAGTAATAATCTTTTCAGCCTGCGAGACACAATAATTCGGAAGAAATACAACCTTCATCTTTCCATTCACATCAGGATCTGCATTTACTACCCGGGCCACATCATTGATAAGTTTAATGATGAGCTTTGCCAGAAAATAACCCGGTGCTGCTTTCCCACCAAAAATAAATGTTCTGGGAACTATATCCGCCTCCGGATTATCTTTGAGAATAGTGTAAAGAGTTATGACATGCAGTACGTTCAAAATATGGCGTTTGTATTCATGGATACGCTTCACCTGCACATCAAACAGGGAGTTTTCGGATATTGCAATACCTGTCAGTTTGAAAACATAATCGACAAATTGTTTTTTATTCTCCCTTTTGACATCACGCCAGGAGGCTCTAAAATCCTTATCATCGGCACAGGGCACCATTTTTTTTAGTTCATAGAGATCACGAATCCAGTCAGACCCGATAGTCTTCGTAATCAGTTTCGCAAGTTCTGGATTTGCCTGAAAGAGCCAGCGGCGTTGTGTAATACCATTGGTTATATTCTTTATGCGACCGGGAAAGAAATCATTGAAATCCTTGAAAAGCGAATTCTGCAGAATTTGAGAGTGGAGCTCGGCTACACCGTTTACAGAATGACTGCCCACAATTGCCAGGTGAGCCATTCGAACACGTTTTTCCGCTCCTTCTTCGATGAGTGACATTCTCGACAGAATATCCGGATTACCGGGATAACGCTTCTGCACCTCATGTAGAAAGCGATAATTAATTTCGTAAATGATTTCCATATGGCGCGGCAATACTCGACTCATCAGGCTTACAGGCCAGGTTTCCAGAGCTTCCGGAAGCACAGTATGATTCGTATAGGCAAACGTACCCACGCAAATATCCCACGCCTCGTCCCACTCCACTCCCTCCTGGTCAAGAAGAATGCGCATAAGTTCCGCAATACTGATTGTCGGGTGGGTATCGTTTAACTGAACAGCCACACTCCCGGGAAGCTCTCGAAAAGGCACATGCTTCTTTTTAAATCGTCGAATGATATCTTGAAAAGTAGCCGCGACAAGAAAATACTGCTGCTTCAAACGCAACTCTTTGCCCTGTTCGGGTTCGTCGCCGGGATAGAGAACCTTGGAGATATTTTCTGTTAAAACCTTATCTTCCATGGCCCTCATGTAGTCACCGGAATTATAAAAGGAGAGATCAAACTCACTGCTTGACATCGCCACCCAGAGGCGCATGTTAATAACGGATTTCGTTCCATATCCGGGAATTAAAATATCGCTCGCCATTGCATCGACAGAATCCGTATTCACCCAACGGTATCGAGTTTTCCCGCTGTCATCTACATAGGTTTCGGACTGACCGTAAAATCGCACCCTGTACAGGAAATTCCTCCGGTTGATTTCCCAGGGATTTCCTCGTTGCAGCCAGTTATCGCACTCTTCGACCTGTCTTCCATCGACAATCTTCTGTTGAAAAATTCCATAATCGTAACGAAGACCATAGCCATAACCCGGAATGTCAAGGCATGCCATGGAGTCCATATAACAGGAAGCAAGTCTACCCAGTCCGCCATTTCCAAGGCCGGGCTCTGCTTCCTGCTCGGCAAGATCTTCCAGAGTGAAGTCCAATCCCTCCAGAGCCTCTTCGCATTCATCCTCCATTTCAAGGTTGAGGAGGTATTTTTTGAGAAAACGTCCCGGTAAAAATTCCATGGAAAGATAATAGACACGCTTGGACTTTTTTTCGTAGTAGGAGCGCTGTTCCTTGAGCCATCGATCTATAACACGATTTCTCACACTGTAGGCAAGACCTTTGTAATAGGTATCCTTACGAGGAGGTTCATAATCATTTCCCAGCATAGAAATGATATTTCGCTGAATTTCCGACTTCAATCCGTTATTCATACGACTCTCCGACTCGATGTATTCAGGACTATCACTGTCATTTCCCATCCCATGCCTCCCCATAAGTCATCCGTAATAAGTTCAGAACGTGCAAAAACACACAGACTGCCGATTCAGATATACACCCTCCCGTGCCTGCTGCAACATATTCATTTGACGAAAAAGAGAGAGAGAAATGATTGTAGAACAGAAATCCGGTCCATTTTCAGCCTCCCCGGTGAATGAAACATTTTAGTTAACGTTTTTTATACCTCTCCTGAGCAGTTTATATACAGGCTCTTTCCAGCTCTCCGGTATCTTTACCAATACCAAGCTCTATCGCCCTATTGAAATCATCACAGGCACCCGACATGTCTCCCGTGGCAAGGCGAACAGCTCCACGGGAATCATATGCGTAAGAATAACGGGGATTCAGATCCAGTGCTCTGTCAAAATCCCGCAGGGCAAGCAGACATCGCCTCTCGCAGCAAGATAGATTCCACGGTCAATATAAGAGGTTGCGTCTTCGGGATTTTCTTTTATTCTCTCTGATAATTCCCTCAATTCGTTCTCAGGACCAGAAAGGCGGTGAGTCAATTCAGAACATCCGTAGAGCGTGATAATTACAAGAATAATTGTAACAAGAAAGAATAAATTTGTTCTCTTTTTCATAGATTACTCGTATTTTCCAGTATAAATACTTGAAAACAATAATAAATATATAGTATGTGATTTCAAAATTTATAAGATAGAGAATAACGCAATTTTTTCCGGCAGCGTAATCAACGTTCTATGAGCCGAATCAGTTTCTGACACTCAAGCTCAACCAGGACTGGAGGGTCTGGATATAAATTACAGGCTTGTGGCATGAGAAGAAAATCTATGATTCATTTCAGAATTACAATATTATATCATGAGGTTTTTAATTTTGCGTCAATAAAATCTCTATGAGATAACATAAGAGCATTGGATACTACCCTGAGATAATTCTCTTCCTGCAATTCAAAAACATTATCTGCGTGAGCAATATGAAACATTTTTTCAAGAAGTCTTCTTCGTGCATCGAGGTCGAGCTTCTCGGTAAGAATGCGACCCAGGCGGGTTAACTCAAAGTGATTTTCAGGAATTTTAATAATTTTTTCAGTAAGTTCTTTCGCCTGAACATCTTCCAGTCCAGTCTCGTCACAAACCAGTTCATGGAAGGCTTCCAGCTCTTTTTTATGAAATTCCGAATCACAGTTTATTACAAGTATAGCAAGCCCCAGCTTTGCACCAGTTAACTCTGCCCGGTCCGCATCTTTACTGCCGTATTGTTTCAGGAGAGCAGCTACGGGATTAACAGAATACTCTTTTGCATTTGTAAATCCGGTATATTTCTCTCCAGTTTTTACAAGATTGTTCTTTAATCGACTAACAATATTCCCAAAGACGGATACATCATGGGATTCAATCCTATTTTTTATAAGCTCAAGGATCTCTCGCTCCTCATCACTTGTGACACTATCCGCTTCTATCATTTCCTGAATGGCGTTTAAGAACTCTTTTTTTTCCGCTTTGCTTTGCATATCATTTATTAAAGCGTTGAGTGTATTTTCGACTTCTTCGCGGGTTGCTTTATTACTTTCATAATAGGAGACTTCTCGCCACTCTATCTCGTTAAGACACTGTTCATATGCATAGTCTTTAATCAAATTCAATTCGGCATTATCCATATTTTCATCTATGTATGCGATCATCATCAGGAGTTTCAGAAAAAGAATCTGTGCATTCCGATCTTCCGCGTTCTGCAGGTATTCTGGATCCTGAAAAAAACGTGAAAGTGGATCTTTACGCCCTGGATTCAGTAACTTTTTTGCTTTATCTTTTATAGTTGTAAACATGGACAGACCTTAACGTATATATCTAGATGTTTACAATGCTCCTTTATCCGTTTATCCAGACAAGTAACTTTTTCCTGGTAATTGCAGGTATGTATTTGACGTTGCTACATACGCATTCACTTTTGCTTATAAGTTCATCACACTCAGACTTATCGGAGTTTTTTATGGCAAAAGGATACTGGATTACAATGTTTCATACTATCAAAGACCCCACAAAAGTAGAAGCATATAAAAATCTTGCCGGCCCGGCTCTGCTGGCACAAGGAGCGACTTTTCTGGTTCGCGGTATGCCATCAAAAACGTATGAAAGCGGTCTTATGGAACGAGTTGTAGTCATTGAATTTCCAGGGGTGAAGCAGGCCATTGCCGCACATGACAGCCCGGAGTATCAGGAAGCATTGAAAGCACTGGGTGACGGGGCTGTAAGAGATATTAGAATTATAGAAGGAGCCTGAGAAGAGGTTATTTCAAATACGTATGAAAACAACGACCTATCCATCTATACGAAATGCATTCAATCAAATATTTCTATTACTGTTTTTGAATATAACTTCCGGTATTCTGGTTGCGATCATTATCAATTTCAACCAGAATATTTACAGTGAATTAATTGAAAATATAGCGATCTCAATTACCACGATTTTATCCTACCTGATAGTCTTTACAATTATACAAAAAAAATCGCAAATTTATATACGACCTCTTGTAAACACGACTCAACTCAATACTGAAGTTATTTTATCATTTTTAATTACACTTTTCGGATGCATGATCATATTTTCAGAAATTGAAAACGTGTTAAATTTTATACTTCCCATGCCGGAGTTCCTGGTAACATTATTTGACAACTTAATGAGTCAAAAAAACATTATTTATTCATTTATTTATATATCCATAATAGCCCCGTTGTTTGAAGAGATCTTATTTAGAGGTTTTATATTCAAAGGATTTCTCAGAAATTTTTCACCAACAAAAAGTATACTTGCATCTTCCTTTTTATTTGGTTTTGTCCACCTCAATCCCTGGCAATTTACTACAGCATTTTTGATCGGTATATTTTTTGCCTGGATAATGTTAAAAACGAACTCTTTACTGCTTCCCCTGCTGGGACATTTTCTAAATAATTTTATCATTACGTTTGCAACGCGATATCCTGACGTTTTAACTATTCCCGGCTTTAATACGAATTTTGATAGCACAACAATTTTTCAACCGATCTGGCTGGACCTTCTTGGAGTTACCCTCATTTTATCCGGCCTTTATTTTCTTTTCAAAATCTTTTCAAAAAGATCACTCATTTTAGACGCTGATCCAGTATAGATGGGCTTTAGAAGAATCATTTTACTTCCGAAATTAATTGAATCATTCTATGAAAAAAAATATATTTATTACTCTTATACTCACTCTTTTTTTTATTCAAGCCATACATGGAAAGAATGATACCAGGGAAGATAGTGACGAATCTACAGAGGTATCCGCAGAAAATAGAAAGGATAAGAAAGAGAGTTATTTTTTCACAATCAGTCCCGGTTTGAATTTTAGCGGAAATACACTTCGAATAAAAGAACCTTCAAATACAGTTACGATGGTTCAGAAAGATGAGCTAGCCCCCTCATTATTTCTGGATTTTCGATCTATGTCTTACCCCATTAATAATCATTTTGGAGTCTATTTATGGATAAAAAACTCCAGCTTTTTACTGGATCGACAGATTCTCCCGGTCCCAGGTGTGTCATCGAGTTCGATATCAGACGAAGAAGATGGATCATCAAGCACTAAACCTACCACCTATCGCGCAGACACAGGAACAAGCATCAAAGGTGAATACAATGCGTTACTTCCATCTATTTACTGGCAAGTAGCAGATTTCTTTCAGGCTGGAGTTGGTGCTGGTTATTCTAGAATACAATTGAACGGTAATTATCAGTCTCAGTTAAAAATTCTCCCTGTATTATCTCTTGAATTCATTAACCAGGGAAAAAGCATAGAAAGGCTGGACTCTATTTCGTTATATTATCTCTCATCGGGGCTTGCATCTATTGACAGAGGAGATAGAGTCTTTACTTATCTTATTTCTAATTTATCCAGTCCGGGATTTCTGAATTTGACTGGATTATATCTCCTGGCAAATGGCCACAAACCACAGGGGCAAAACCTTTTTTTTATGAGTCTCTATTTAATCAGTGCAAAGAGACAGGGCATTAATCTCTCGTTGACCGAAGCATATGCGCTCAGTGCGCTTGCCACAACCACAATTCGAGAAAAAGAGAAACACTCATTTACCTGGACGCTTTTTTTTGACTTTAAAGTCTGGAAAGATCTTCATATTAATTCAAATTTCATGCAATCTTCCTTCCATCGCTCAAACAGAAAGTTTCATTTTGACACAATAGAACTCAATCTCTATTATGAACTGAAAGTATAAGAAATTTTATAGACATGCAAAGAGAGTGTATTCAAAGTCTAATACATAAAATCCGACATCTATAAAACTCAATTTTAATTTCGAGTGTGTCCTGAAATACTTCCATGGTTTGAGGGAAGATACAAAATAGAAAGGCAGCTAACAATACCCGTACGACTGTGCTTCGTTTTCTTTCGAAAATGTTGTGGCGTAAGGGCATCCTGACATTGAAGGGTCTCTCCTGCTGCTGATTTTGATATTTTTCAGATAGCAATATCTGCAAAATAATTCAGTATATACCGGATATCTTTAATATTATTTATGATAGCCCGATAAACCTCGTTCAGGAACTACATATGATTGAATCAATAATTACATATACTTTTTTAGCATTTATCTTGCTGATACCACCGGCAATGATCCTCTCTCTCGTTTACATCGGTATAAAAAAATATCAGAGTAATAGAAAACTGCAAAAATTTAAAAAGGCGATAGGCGCTGGCCCTGTTACAGAAAATTCGAAATTAAGCGGGCAACTATATGAAATACTGGAAACCACTCTTTTTGCCACACGAACAGGAGAGCATTCGTTGAAGGATGTTTCCACGGGAATATTTAATCATAAAAAATACTGGATA
>JBNKQE010000060.1:0-18134 GCA_050295715.1 Leptospirales bacterium | reverse complement strand
CGGCATCTGAATATCAGGTACGCCCAGGGTAAGGACTCTTATAAGAACACCAATCGCACTTATAAACAGCAGTGGGATCGCGTACCGGGATACAATTTCAATTCCATGATTAATACCGCGATAGATAATAATAAAATTTATGGCAAATGCGATAATAAGAAACCATATCGCCGGAGAATCTCCGCTAAAAATTACACCATTGCTTCCAATACCGGTATAATTACCAAAAAAACTCTTGTAGGCTTCCGGATTATGTCCGAGATTCATTGCTCCGTTAAGATATTGAACGGAATAGTAGAGGCACCATGACTCAATAAAGACATAGTACATATAAATTCCTACAGGAATGATCAGTCCGAATACTCCTAAATATGGTGACACCCTGCTGTGCCAGATAGAACGAAAGATACCAGGTGATGAGTTATATCCTTTTTGTCCGCCATAACGCCCCATTGCCCACTCGCTCCAGGCGATAGGGAGCCCCAACAGCAGCAACGAAACGAAATAAGGAATCATAAAAGTACCGCCTTCATACTTCGCCGCCAGACCTGGAAAACGAAGGAAGTTCCCCAGTCCGATTGCGCTGCCCATCACTGCAAAAATAACGCCAATTCGTGAACCCCATTGATCTTTATTACGATTTTCTGACATAAATGACCCCACCGCGATGTTTCAGAGATTTTTTTTCCGGAAATACGTGCTTCTTTATCAAATTCAGAAGATAAAAGACTCCTGGTCAATCATAATACATACATTTATCTTTATCAAGAGATAGATCGCCATTCAGTTAGTTCCTTAACCGATTTATATCGAGCCAGAATAACAATCCAATAAGTGTTCCAATCTACCAATCGCTGTTAGTCATGCATCGTATTCGTCAATTAAGTAATAATTCAATGCGAATACCCCCCCTCCGAGGGAACGCAATTGTCTCGAATAACGGCGATATTAATTTTTTTTCAAAAATCATCGCGAAGGCGAAAAATTTATATTGACATAGATTCAATTTATACGCAATAATTCTTAACATAACGTCACACTGCTAGAGGAGAGTACACTATATGAACTGGTCTGATCTTACACCAAAGCAAAAGGCTCAGATCGAAAAGGAATATCGCGATGGTAAAGAGCCAGGCGATATCGCCCCGAAGTATGGCTTGAAACCAAAACAGGTTTCTGACCAGGCCTATCGAAAAAAATGGTCTAAACCTACTAAAAAGGCCTCTGCAAAGCCTGCTTCCAAGAAGAAGGCCGCCAAGAAAAAAGTAGCCAAAAAGAAAGTGGCAAAAAAGAAAACAGCCAAGAAAAAGGCTGCTAAAAAGAAAAGCCGCAGATAATAAATGAAGGGCGCAGATAAAAAGAAAATCTGCGCCCTCACCTGGGATTTGCATCAAGTAAGTCCAATCACCGGAGAAAAATTTTGAAACTTAGAATGAAATTAGTCGTTATCGTAATTTTTCTTATAATATCCGGGATTTCCTGTACTTCTGAACGCCGCACCAAATCAAGTTCTGCGGCTACCAATCAACATGCCCAGGACGATAAAACCGGTTATCTGGGAATAATATTTACCGAACATCCACGAGGAGTTCGTGTTTCCAATGTATTGCCTGACAGTCCTGCCAGTAAAAGCGGAATTCGCGGCGGAGATGTCATAATCGCCATAGATGGGGATCTCATTGTTGGGAAATACGGTCTGCAGAACAAAATTCATACTCTAAAACCTGGAATGGTCACGAGAATAAGGGTCATTCGCCACAGTGACACGATAAAGGAATTTGATGTTCACGTGGAGGAGCTTCCCTCCGATTTTGAATATGAATTAAACCAGTAAAGAAACTTTCATATAAAAACGGATTTCACCTGATGGCTCTTTCTCACCGAAGGAGCAAGGATATGGTTCAAACACATCTGCAATGTCTTTTCCTGTGTCTTGCGCATTCCGGAATACCTGGCTTCCTCATGATGAAATACAGCACCCATGATTGTAGTAATCATGCCAGCAACACTTTCCGGATCCAGGTCTTTTTGAATCATTCCCTGCTTCTGGTCGGATGCAACAATGGAAATCCATTTTTTCATGGATGATTCCATAAATTCAGTTATTGTCCTTCGAAGATCCTCTCCCTCCAGGTCTTTCTCATGAATCAATGAGAGAATTAAATGTCCTTCCTTCCATTTCTTCTTGATAACCCTTGTCATCAATGCCTGTGTAAACCTGACCGTGGATGATGGATGATTTGCTTTCTTATAAAGGTTCGTAAGAATCCTATCCTCACCGGATAGTTCATTTATATGATGAATCACATCAATAACACACTCATCCAGTGTATTCCAGTAGTTATAAAATGCCCCCCTCGTAAGTCCTGCACGACTCACGATCTCACAAACACTTGTTTTGTGAAAACCACGGGTGTACAACTCTTCAATTGCCGCATTTCTCATTTTTTCTAGTGTCTTCTCACCTTTTCCGTAACGGGCCGTTACCTTTCCGGATACAGTCGGACTGACACTTTTCTGCATAACATCTTTCTTTGCTTTCTTATCATTCATTTATCTTGTAGACCTGTCAGTCTTTCATTTACAACTCAGCTGACATCAAACCATCAGTTTCCGGGAAGTCTTTTTATTCCAATAAAAAAGATGAATTGTACTTTACGTCTGGCATATTTTTAAGTATATAACTATCTGCTTTCTCAATATTTTTAGTTCATGAGTAAATCGAAAAGTCAAAATGAGCAAAACAAAAACCCATTATACTGCACCGGTATCAAACCTTTCAAGAGACGACTGTTATTCTCTGATTCGTCTGGCACTGGATGAAGATGCACCGGGCGGCGATCCAACATCCGAAGCGATTTTTTCTGTCGATGAGAATGGATGCGCTACAGTGATTACGCGAGAATCAGGTGTTTTATGCGGTATTTCAGTCATACGCTACCTGCTTGAGGCATATCAAGAAATTTCGGGAACCACCCTGGCCCTTGAACCGGTAATAAATGACGGTCAAAGCTTTTCTCCCGGAGACAGAATCCTGGTTATCCAGGGCTCTTTGAGGGGTATCCTCAGAGTGGAACGGATTATATTAAATTTTTTACAATACCTGAGCGGTATAAGCACAACTGTAAATGAGGCAGTTCAAAAAGGCTCCCCTGATTTAATGATTGTGGATACAAGAAAGACTCTACCCGGCTATCGAAAACTGGCTAAATACGCTGTATATTGCGGCGGAGGGACCAATCACAGGATTCATCTAAGCGATATGATCCTGATAAAAGACAACCACATTGCCGCAGCCGGGAGCATTTCACAGGCTATTGAGAAAACACGTGAAGCAAGACCTGACTTACCGCTGGAGGTGGAGGTCGATACACTGGAGCAGCTCAGGGAAATTATAGATCTTCGTCCGGACTTTATACTGCTGGATAACATGGGAAGAGATTCCATCAAACAGGCACTTGAAATTATATCTGTAGTCCCCGAGAATGAGCAGCCAGGAATTGAAGTTTCAGGTGGATGGAGACCCGACAGATTTTCTGAGCTCAAAGACCTGGGCCCTCTCAGAGTAAGTATGAGCTATCTAACTGCAACGACTCGATTTCTTGATCTATCCCTTGAGATTGATTGAACAGCTCCTGTAATATCCGAATTCAGAGCGTCCATTTTAAAAAAAATACCGATACTGAATGAGTAAGGACGGACCGAATGAGTCAGGCAAAAGAATATTTCCACACAGCAAAATCAAAAGAGAATGAAGGTCGGTTTCAAGAAGCCCTGAAGTATTATAAAAAGACGCTTGAGTCTGATAAGACATTTCGCCCCGCATTTATGCAAATAGGTTCACTCTACTCCAGAGCAGGAAAGCCTGATATGGCTATTGCAGTGTTCTCAAAAGCTCTGGAGTTATCTGATGACGCTATTGTTCGCTTTAATCTGGGAAGCGAACACTTCAAATCCGGAAATATCTCAGAAAGTAGAAAACATTTGATTCAAGCGCTCAAGAAAGATTCACGCATGTTGCGAGCACATGTGTTGCTTGCCTATGTATATGGAAAAGAGAAGCAGTACGACCGGGCAGCTATATATTTTCAAAATGCTCTAAAACTTGAACCCCGGAACCGACTTGCTATTCTCGGTTATGTTGTCTCATTAAGTGAACAGGGAAAGTATGCGGAAGCCCTGGCTCTTCTTGAAAAAGGCCCCCTTGACCTGAGCAATGATGAAGCGCTTCGCAATTTACGAGCCGGCCTCCTCCTTAAAACAGGGCAGCTAAATGAATCCCTGAAAGACTATTCAGAACTTACGAAATCATCATCATCCTATAAAAGTTTTACGGATCATTTAAATAGCGCACGAAAAGAACAGGACGAGAACTATGAAAAAATGTTCTCAGGAATAGACAATAAAATCCAGAATCGTCTGGGACGTGCAAAAGAGACACTGGCTCGCAGAAAACAGGCATCCGCCTCCGGCGAAAAGATTGAACCGGCCACCAAAGATGAATTGCAGGATCTGGTTGACCTGAGTTTTCTCCACCTTTTCAGCGGTGACACAGACCGAGCTCTCAAGCTTTTATTTCAGGCAAAAAAGATTGGAACGGATTCAAACTGACTCCGATAGAATAACCATTTATCCTGCTGATTTTATCATTTCTCGATCTATTTTGTTGCCTGGATTCAAGAACATTCTCCGCTGAATCCAGCTTTACCGAACGATAATCATCCGAATACATTCTATAAATTAATTCACAGGAAATGACACATGAAAGACTCGCTGCCTCTCTTCAATTATTGCAATAAGCTTTCCCTCTTCCTGCAATTCAATAATACTTTCCATCAAGACTGACCTCAGCTGCCTGGCCAGCGCATCACCGAGAAGAAACCCTGTTCGTGGACGAACCTTTTCTACAAGCATATATGTCAGACTGCCAACATCCTCACGTTTCGGTATTGAAATATAAAAATCATCATAAAATATATCAACGGAAACTCCGTAACTGTGACTGGATTCGAGTGAAGCGTTTGCATTTATTTTACGAAGTTTATTTTGCTTACCGGCTGAACGAACGGCCGAAGATATGGCGTATCTTGCTTCCACACCATTTTCCAGTCTCAGCTTCTTATTAAATCTCTCAGAAATGCGAAAAAGTCCCTCTTTCGTCGCTGCAGTTCCAAAACGGTATTTATCGGGGACATTATAAAAATAATAGGGAATATCATCGCCTTTCAAACTGACAAGCCTTCTGTCACTTTCCAGGTCTATTATATTTTCATCCGTTTCAATGAGTGGCATACCCGAGTTATCAGCCAGTCGAAGATGATGTTCCAGAAGGTATTTGCGCAATTTCTTTCTTCGGGAACTGGAGAGATAATCACTGAAAATTGGAAAGTTTTGAATAACTCTCTGTTCAATGCGCGCAGTCTCCCTGTTGAATTCAACTATCGCATCAATTGAAAGTCGCTCCCTTTCCCGCGCCAGAGTATCCATAAATATAATTGTTATAACCACAGATATAATTGATACAATTGTTGTGGCCAATAAAGTTCTGTTCTTTTTTGACATTTTCATCGTCCCATGAATATTGAAAACCAAACAATCAATCATGTAACTTAACTATTATTGTGGAGGAAAGTTTTTTTGCAGCTTCATTATAAAAAATGGGAGGGAAATAAAGGACCACTCATCATTTTACACGGCCTGTTTGGTTCTCACAGGAACTGGATTGCTGTAGCTTCCGAATTAAATAAGCATGGATATACGATTTATGCCCTGGATTTACGAAACCATGGTTATTCTCCACACACAGAAACGCACTCTGTAAAGCAAATGGCATCTGATGTCACCGACTGGATGCGCGGCAATAAAATTGCCAGAGCCGGTATAATCGGTCACTCCATGGGAGGGCTTGTGGCAACTGAGGTTTCAATAGAAAATCCGGAGATGATAACTTCTTTAATTATGATAGATATTGCACCACGGAGTTATCCTCCATCACACGAGAATGAATTTAAGGCACTGGAAATCGATGTTTCGCATATGAGAACACGAAAGGAAGTTGACAATGCCATGTCCGAAGTTCTCGAATCTGTCGATGTCCGCCAATTTTTACAGACAAACCTGGAACGGAATGCGAATGGATTCAGGTGGAGACTCAATGTTGCAGTATTGAAAAAAAGTGCCTACTTGAGTAATTATAAACCCGGGGGATCTTACAATGGACCTGTGCTTGTTATATCCGGAATTCAGTCACCCTATGTGAAAATCGAAGATGAGAAACACATACAGGAACGATTTCCATCCTCAAGAATTATAAAAATTCAAGATGCAGGGCACTGGCTCCACCATACGCACAGAAAAATATTCCTGGATACTGTTCTGGAATTCTTAAATGAAAACTTGTAAACAGATCGTTCGCAGCATAAGACTGGTAACGTGAACAGCTATATCGACTCTCATTCAGCTGCTATCTTAAAAGGATCAAAATTACAGTTCTTTTGAAGCTTTATCAAGAAAAGATTTTTCCTTGCGGGAAAGCGAGTCCATCCCCTCTTGAGAAATCTTCTCTAAAAGTCGATCGACTTCTGATTTCATATCAATGCGTTCCTGAATTTCACGCTTTTTCTTTTCCAGACGTTTCTTACGCTTTTTCTCTTCAAGCGTATCTTTAATAGAAGAAAAAAGGACCTTACTCCCCTCGGAACCGGAAAGAATATATCCCGATTGCAGGCGTCCTTTCCGGGCAAAATAAAATAGAAAAAGTGCACCCGCCAGAGCTCCGCCAGACTGAAATATAAGAAGATTCAGAGGTCCAATGGCAAGCATGAGAAAAATCAATAACATCAACCATTTGATCTTCATGGGTATAACCATGAAAAATAGAACCTGACGATCGGGCCAGACGATGGCATAAGCAACCAGTATGGACGCCAGCAGAGATCCTGCACCAAAAACGGCAAATCCTGGAAGCAGTGTCAAACCAACAAGTGCGCTCAGCAGCACTCCCCCGAGCATTCCTGTTAAAATATAGCGAGTAAAGTTATAGGCTCCCCATAAGCGCTCCAGTTCACTGCCAAAACTCCAGAGGATCAATAATTCAAAGAGCAGATGAAGTATCGACGCAAGACTCAGATTTCCGGAAACGAACGGGTGTGTAAGTATCTGTGTCAGATGAAACCCCGGTCCAATATGCAAAGCCAGACTGGAGATGGAAACATCTGACAAAAACAGTGCAATATTTTCCAGAATGAATGCTGCTGTAAAAAGAAATAATAGCCTGCCCACAACTGGTGTGACAGGTGGAGTGCTGAATCCGGAAGTAGTCTGATACCTCATAGATGCCATTCTGCCAGCAATATACCCGGGCTTACAAGCTAAAACGTGTTCTGAAGGCACAGTCAGGATTTGTTTCAGGTTTTTTTTAACCAGGAATGTGTTTTTGGATGCAAAAAGATGCCCGGTCAAAACTCATTGACTCATCTCTCAATTATTCAGTGGGCAGTATGAGTAAGGGCAAATTGACATTCTTAAAATCTATTCAGGTTATACTTATATCAAGCCTGTTGCTATCGGCCATTCCCGGTGGTTTAATCTACGGCTACATCGTTGAAGAGGTGGCTGCAAAAAAACAGCTATCATTACTCACAAATTATCGACCATCAACTCCCACTCGACTTTACGACCGAAATGGGAAGGTCTTTGCTGAGCTCTTCAAGCACAAACAGGAGCTGATACCCTACTCAAAAATTCCTCCCCATGTCGTTCAGGCGTTTCTGGCAGTAGAGGATGATAATTTTTTCAATCATATGGGGATTGATTTTTTCGGAATCTTTCGGGCCGCCGTAAAAAACCTGATAGCCATGAGAATTGTACAGGGAGGCTCAACGCTCACGCAGCAGCTTGCAAAACAGATTTACCTGAATGCGGAAGGGAGCCGTAAACGTAATTTTACTCAAAAAATTAGAGAGACCGTTCTTGCCATACAAATGGAAGAGGAGCTCTCCAAGCAGGAGATTCTCGAGGTCTATTTCAATGTTATCTATCTGGGTCATGGCTGCAAGGGGCTTGCCTGCGCTTCCCGTGTTTACTTCGATAAAAATGTAGAAGATTTGAGTATTGCCGAGGGTGCTGTGCTTGCCCGTTTACCGAAATCTCCGGTTGAATATTCACCATTCAAGAATCCACGCATAGCAAAAGAACAGCATAAATTTGTTCTCTCGATCATGGCTGAAAATGGATTCATTGATAAAAACAATATAGATAAAATTCACGATGACTTCTGGAAGGATTATTGGGCTCGTATTATAGTAACTCCCCCTTCAAGAAATATCTGGGCAAGACGTCTGGATAAAGCGCCGTTCTTCACGGACTATGTTCGCAGGACTCTGGAAGCGGTAAAAGAAGTGGGCCCCGATGCACTTTACACCAGAGGTCTGAAAGTCTATACAACTCTTGATCTTGATTTTCAGAAAATCGCAGAAGAAGAGACCGGCAGTGCATTAAAGATAGCCAACTTCGTTGGGAAAAAATATGCACGTGAAGGTAAGACTTTCGGGGTTGATTCTGATCTTTTCAATATATTTGAGAATATGAAATATCTTTTCCCGCTCGGGAAAATTGATAAAAGAGAATTAAGCGATAGAGCTAAACTACGTCGACTGCTTGAAAATGATATGCTTGATTCAATGGAGCTTCTTACCGGTTTCGTTCCAGCTCCGAATTCTTCCGAAGCTGTCGAAGAGTTTCGCAAAGAGACAGTTCAGTACATTGCGAATATGGAAGTGCAGGATGCTTTCCTGACGATAGAACCTGGAACCGGGTATATCACTGCCATGATTGGCGGATCTGAGTTCTCACCGCAAAATCAGTTTAACCGTGCCATTCAGGCGCGAAGGCAGCCGGGTTCAGCCTTCAAAATTTTCGTTTATGGCGCTGGACTGGAACAACGTCAAATCAGCTCCAATACAGCGCTCAATGATGCGCCATTATTTACAATAACCGATGATGGGAGTTCCTGGTCTCCAGGAAATTATGACCAGGGATTTCGCGGTCTTGTTCCGGCGACCACAGCTCTTGCACTTTCATTAAACACATGCTCCGTTCAGACATTTTTTCGAACCGGTCCGGAGCCTATCATTGACTTTGCATCGCGACTCATGAAAATTTCTGACCCGGGAAGATTTGCTCCGCAACCATCACTGGCACTTGGATCGGGAGAGGTCACACCATTGGAGCTCGGGACTGCGGTTTCCATTATTGCCAATGACGGACGGGATGTTATTCCATTTGCGATTCGCCACGTAAGCGATCAGAGCGGCAATATTCTATATGATCAGGAATCCATTGTAAGGCGTACTCTTGCTGAAAAAACCAGAAATGGAACGATCCAGATAATAGAACCGGGAACGGCCTATATTCTTCGAAAAATGATGCAGGCTGTTGCTGATAGAGGTACCGTAACCAGGGGTCTGCGTGATCCGGAAAAGGGAAGATTTAAGGGAGATATGGCCGGAAAGACCGGTACAACTTCCAGTTGGTCAGATGCCTGGGTTGTTGGTTTCAATCCTGAATACTCCACGATAATCTGGTTTGGATTCGATAAATCCACCATAACACTGGGTCCCGGACAGGCTGGTGGCAGCCTTGCGTCACCGGTACTGGGTCATTATTTCCGACGAATTTATAATGAAGCACTTCAAAAAAAACCTCCTTCATTCCGACAGAGGCCCGATGGTGGAAAACCGCCCGCAGGAGTTGTTCCCGGAGCCTGTGGTGGATGGGCGATGGGATCTGCAATTATAAAGGGTACATACTACAATCGGCCCACTGAGCAGATTTGTGCGGATGCCTCTCACAGAATTTTTGACCAGAGATCACTTCTAATGCAAGAGATGGGGATCACAGCAGAAGATCTTGGGGTTGATGGCCGGGTCCGATTTAAGACAGACCGATAAATTGTGATATTACAAACTCTTTTTTTTCGGTAATTCTGTTTCAACTTGATTCCATACGCCCCTGGTATTTATAGGTATGATCCAGGGGTGGTAGCTCCCGCTTGAGCGGGGATAAAATTCCTCCCATTTTTAAAGAGACATCGAGGCTCCCACATAGTATATTTTTTACGTAGCGGATCATCGATATCGAAACATCATTCAGGAACCTTTGATGAAAAGCAAACATGTAGGTAAAAACCGAAATTTTGAATCAGAATTTGCAGCTATGCTGGAACAAAACCTGGAAGGTCAAAATAAATTGCAACCAGGGCAGTATATTCAGGCAACGATTAAAGATATCTCCGGTCATGGAGACTTTATCCTTGTAAAAACACCTGATGGCACAGGAATCATAACTAAAAATGAATTACTGGATGATGAAGGGAAGGTTCTTGTCAATCCCGGTGAAAGAATTCACGCATTCTTTGTAGCAATGGAGAGTGGAGAACACCACTATACTACAGTTCCAGGTGGAAAAGCCAGGAAGCAGATTGTAGAGTCATGTATTGAGCACCAGGTCCCACTTGAAGGAAAAATCCTCCGCAAGGTGAAAGGGGGATATGAAATTCAAATTGGTGAGGTTCAGGCATTCTGTCCAGGATCTCAGATGGATGGTGACCCTGATACGGGAGCTAAATTAACATTTATAATTACTGAAGCCAGTGATCGGCGTACAATTGCATCAAACAGGGTATACAAAGAGATCCTTCGCGAGGTTGAAAAAGACCGTCTAAGAGAACACCTGGAAGAGGGTGATATTGTTGAAGGAACTGTAAAATCTCTACATGATTTTGGAGCCTTCATTGAGCTGGGCGGTATGGAGGGATTGGTTCCTATTTCAGAGATCAGTTTCCAGCGCATCAACCACCCCTCCGATGTATTAAAAACCGGTCAAAAAGTCAGATTGAAGGTCATGTCCATTGACTGGAAAGAGGATCGAATCTCTCTTTCTCACAGGGCCATGCTGCAAAACCCCTGGCAGGGTTCACTTCCATTCTCAGAGGGAGATATAATGGAAGGAACGGTGGAAAATATCAAGAATTTTGGTGTTTTTGTTACATTGACAGAACAGTTTACCGGCCTTATACCCAATTCCGAAAGTGGTGTTCCCCGAGGTCAACAGCTTGATAAAACTTTTTCAACAGGTGAAAAGGTTCAGGTGATGATCGTCCGTATAGACAGAGAGAGTCAAAGAGTTACACTCTCTGTAAGCAAGGTAAAAGAAGCTGCAACAAGAAAAGATTACGAAGATTATATTAGCAATAGTAAGAAAGAATCCGCAGGTGATGGGATTTCAAGCTTTGGAAAAGCTTTATTAGAATCTCTTGAAAAAGACAAAAAAGGAAAGTAAATACTCAATGAATTGTAACTGAGTATCCTTGCGTTCACTAACAATCTCGGAGCCATTCAAACGGTCTGGCTTCCGGGAAAGTACTTTGATTCTTAACCTGGAACAAGAATCAGAGGCTATCTATCATAGAGGTTCAAGTTAGAGATAAAATTAAAGAATGAATCAGCTTTTCTGAAGCTGCATTAATTCTTTTAAGAGTATCAACTGGAGCATTAGATTGATTACGCCGGAAAAAAAAGGTACACTGGAACGCCTTGAGGATCCAGAATTCATCCAGCGTCTTAAGAACTACGATGAAGAGGCATTTCATGAGCTCATTGAGACCATGAAAACCAGGGTGTATAACCTGACTCTCCGACTTACGCGTAATCCCGATGATGCTGAAGAAGTAGTTCAAGAGATCTTTATAGCAATTTTCGACAAGATCAATACATTTCAAGGAAGATCCCGGCTAACCACATGGATCTATGCCATTGCCTACAATGCTGCCTTAAACCGTATCAAAAAAAATAAGAATCAGACCGTAACCTTTGAGGATGAAAACTCTCTTAATTTTGAACCCGCATGGACACGCAACAAGAATGTTGTGTTTGATGTGGATACAGATGGTCCCATGCTGAGAGGTGAACTTCAGGATATTCTGGATGAAGCCATAGAGTCATTACCCGACGGGTACAGAGAGATCTTTATAATGAAAGAGATCGAGAACATGCCCGTTAAAGATGTAGCAGAGATTTTCGGTATTAATCCTGGTGCAGTTAAAACAAGACTTCACAGAGCCCGACTCTTTCTGCGCGCCAAATTAAGTGATTACTGGAATACGGTACAAGAATGAATTGCCTTGATTACATAGAAATGCTCTCAGATTATCTGGAAGAGGATATTGACGGAGAGAACCGAAATAACCTGGAAAAACATATCCATGAGTGCGAAGAATGCCGTAAATTCTTTAACAGTTTCAAATCAAGTGTGGATTTATATCATAATATGCAGACAAAGCAGTGCCCTCCTGCCCTTGAAGAAAAACTTCGTAATCTTTTTGCTGAAAAGATTCAAATGAAAAAAAAGGAGCAAAGCCAGGATTAATTTAGTTAACTATTACTTTTTTTTATAAACCCGTTATAACAATTCATCGGCCAATCTATGCTGCAGTCAATCTTGCATTTAGATCCATTCTTACTTCATAATAAATCAAATACAAGCACCACTTTTAATATCAAACAACCTGAGCGGGAACATGGAAACACCACATTTCGTCACGCGCTATATTGGATACAGCCGACAGAGTAGCAGCAAACAGTGGTTTTGCTTTTATGCTTTCCGATTATTATAATGATATGGAAAATGTTACTTTTTTTGATCTCTTAAAATTACATTATTACGAAAAAAATATCGACACAGCAGCTTCGTTTGGACTATCAATCTCATATCCATCGACAGTCAGTCGAAGGGACTTTGTGTTGCATGGTAATGAAGTAAAAAGTATTCCGGTTCATTTCCCCGCTTCCATTTAATATTGCATCCCATACTGGGCTTTTGATTTTGTGATACTTCACGACCGGCAAGCACAGCATCAATTGCAGCTCGAATATCTTTACCGGTTACAGGTATATCATTCCCGGGACGAGAACCATCCGGTGAATCCTCGGGATAGTCATCCATATCATTGGAACTAACTGCAAGGATACCGACATTCATATCTTTATATGGAGACAAACTCAATGAGAACGAATGCTACATCCGCCTCAATTGAGTTTATAAATTTCGAATAGATCAGTAACTACGACCCGGAACTCTTTTTCAGGTCACGCTCTCTTGATTTATTGTAGCTATCGAGCTGTTTGTTATTCATCTCAAGGACCTTCTTGTACTGCTCTCGAATATCATCTGACATTTTATCGCCCTGCGATTCCATTACGTAATTAATCAGTTCCAGACGATCCTTGACCATCTTTGTTTTTGAGTCGTAATATTGATTCACATCACCTGCGGAAGCATTTCCTGTATTCATTCTTGCGCGAATCTCATTAAGTTCCAGTTTCTCAAGCCGCTCCTGTTCAACCATCTCCGGAGTTTTTCGAGTAGGAATTATACTGTTTCCCGGAAACTTTTCGTGCAATTTATCAAATTGCTTCATCATCGCATCGGTATACGGCGTACCAGTTTGCGGATTCACAGGATTCCCTTCACTTACCGGATCAAGAATACCAGACCCGTCAGAATCATCGCTGGCTGAAGAATCAATAGGTGTTTCGCCTACTCCGGCTTCCCACATATCTGACTGGAATACGGAATAATCTCCGCCGTCTCTGGCAGAAGCAGCGCCATTGTTTGATTGTCCGCCACCGAACAAAGCACTGAGAGCTTCTGAATCATCATCATTAACGGCAGATGTATTATCAATACTGTCCGGTCCGGCAATCATCATATAAAATCCAAAAAGAACAAAAGCCCCGAAGGCACCATACATTATAACTCTATTTTTACTCATAATTCCCTGCCTGAATCTCAATTACTGATTATCTAATCTCTGTTTTATTCCAACAAACCATGTACCAATGCTACTTCATTATCTCAATATGTGATTGGTGATCCTGAATCAGGATCAAAGGTGAATGAGATGCTCCCTCTCCCACGAGATATGTGCTAGAGTTAATTTCATACAGACCTATTTACCGGGCAAATATTTTTCCCAAAAATGTACACTTGACTTGACTGCCAATTGGACCTTGCTTTCACTGAAAGCAGGGATTATCTTGTGATAAACGCAATAAACAATCGTTTATGGACTGCTCTTCTGGGTTTGTTTTTGATAGGTGCAAGCTCTTGTGGAACCAACACGGAAGATCCAGTTTACTCAATTCTGGCCTTTGTATCACCTGTTGGTACACCGGCTGTCATCAGTGTAGCTCCGGTTGAGACAATAACGGCCGATACATTTGACTACCGTATTGAGTTTGATGTAAGCTATTATGTGACAAATCAGGAAGATGAATTCATCGGTTATAATCTTTATATGAAAACTTCCACTTCATCTCCTGATGATCGTGGAGGCGGTAATCCTTATCTTCCCGAAGGAACAGAACCCACTTTCCATCATACAAATGTAGAGGTGGACACTGCAGCAGCCAGTCTGGTGACTCAAAGGGTCTCTTACTTTGTTGCGCCTCCCTCGCAAGTTTCATTTTATTTTTGTGAAGAATATTTTTTTCGCCTTGCAGCTATTACATCCAACGACTTAAGCTCAAATCTCAGTCCACAGGTATCGGCTTGTGCAACAACAAGACCGGATTTGTGTCCACTGGACTCTCCTTGCTACGCACCCTGAGATTTTATATATCCTTCTACTGAGTCCATCGAGCTCATATCTGGAAGAAAAACAGACCTGACAGGATGCATAACCGGTTATACTTTGCATGAATACAGCTTATGAACGAACAATTAGCGAACAATCCGACCCAAATAGAGAATGATATCCCCGAGGGTGGGGTTTTGTTCATTGTGGCCACTCCCATAGGCAATCTGGGTGATATCACGTACCGGGCCGTGGATATTCTGCATCGATCCGATGTAGTTATTAGCGAAGATACGAGAAAGACTGGAATTCTACTTTCACATTACAATGTTAAGGCTTCCCGTAAATCATACAGGGTTCACAAGATTGAGGAAGATACAACACATGCAATTCGTCTTCTTGAACAGGGTAATAAGGTATCCTTCTGTACGGATGCAGGAACTCCAGGAATTTCCGATCCGGGATCTCACCTAATCCGTGGTGTCCGCGAAAAATTGCCCGATCTCCCTATTATACCGATTCCTGGCCCCAGTGCTATGGCAACTTTACTTTCAGTCTGCGGCTGGCAGGCAAACCCAAGTGTCTTTCTGGGATTCTTAAGCCCAAAACCTGGAAAACGTAAAAAAGGTCTGGAGAACTACAGTGACTTTGAGGGCTTGATTGTCATATATGAATCAGTGCACAGAATCAAACGCCTCCTGAATGAAATTCGAGAAATATTCCCGGATAGAGAGATTCTTGTGGGTAGAGAGCTCACTAAAAAATTCGAACAATTAAAAGTGCTCCATTGTTCGGTGGATGAGAATGCCTGGGAGATTTCCCTGGGTGAAATTCCGGAAAAAGGGGAATTTTCCCTTGTAATTGGCCCGCCAGCCCGTTAAATATGAAAAAAATGCTTATGTAAATTGGGACATCGACCGATATAACATATGAGGTAAACGGTTATGGTTATTGATAAAATTGGAGGTATCAGCCCCGGGTATAATTCCAGGAAGCCTGAGCCCACTTCCAAACCGGAAAAAACAGTCCGTGCTTCTGATAATGTTAGTATTTCACAGGAAGCATCCCGTACTGCTGATGCTGCTCGAATCACTAAAATGGCCTCAGGCAGCAATGATGTTGATCGTGCTGAAAAATTGAAGCAGGTAAAACAAAAACTGGAAAATGGAGATTATGACAATCTCAGTGATGATGTTCTTTCCAGCCTGGCAGATAATGTTCTGAACTCATTTGTATCCAGAAGCTAATCTGATTAACAGAATCGAGATCTGACAAAACGGACTACGGTCCGTTTTTTGTTTTTAAATCGCTTTTCATTGTCAGGGTAAAAAATCAGGATGGAGTATCCCGGTTGAAGGACTTACCCATGACCAGTAAAGAGATGCAGCCATATTTTGCTGCAACAACACTAATCAGTCTTATTATATCTTCGTTCATCTTATTGCAGGGTATTGGTCTGGCGATTCTGACGGTTTTGTATTTCACAGGATTGATTCCTGCTGACAACTTTCACTTTGCAGATACCCTGGTAGCAAGCCTTCTGGCTTCACTATTTCTAATTCTTTTCTCTTTACCAGGAATATTCGCTTTTGCGAAACGAAAGAAAAAACCTGACAATATATTTTTGAAGATTCAAGGATGGCTTCTGTTTTTATTCTTTCCTCTCTATATTTTCATGCTTCCCCTGCCCGGGCCTCAGTTCATTTTATTTCTGATGGTTGGTTCTTTCGGACTGTTTATACAGGCTGTAATCAGTTATGACAGGAAATGGAAAAAAGAAATGGAAGCCTCTGTACAAAATGCAGAGACCATTTCTGAGAATTGACGATTGGATATCTTAACCTACTTCCAATCGACTTCTTCTGCATCACCCCAGAGACGTTCAAGATTGTAAAATGCTCTCTCCTCGTTTAAGAAAACGTGAACCAGTAAATCTACAAAATCTAAAATAACCCATCCGGAATCCAGGTCTTCAGGGCGAAAACCGCTTGTACGAGTTGGTAAAAACTCACTGAAATTCTTCTTAAGATCCCGTACTACCGACTTTAACTGCAGTGTGGATCCGGCTGTTGCTATTAAAAAAAAGCGAAAATAGGGATTTACCCCTTCGAGATACATGAGCTTGATATCTTCCAGCTTTTTCTCGTCAAGAAATGAGGCTATTTTTCTGGATAATTCAAGTGCTGCGTCGCGAGCTTCTATGGAATCTTCAGGTATCGCTGATTGTTCTTTCAAATTCTTCATGATTGTCCGTTTTCAATATAATGTGTATCAGGTGTACCATCAATAAAGTTTCATCTTTTTTATATTAAAATCATCACCGAGTATCAAGGTGTTATCCACACTTACCGGTTTTCTTCTAAAATATACTCTCGATGGTTTCATTCCAGTGTTCTTCATCAACGTCTTCGTGTATGCAGAATTTCCAGATCGGTCCAGAATTATAGTTTGAGCTACTGGTTTGTAGGGGTAATTATCAACATCCATTACCATTATATCGTTTATCTGAAGGTTCTGTTTTACACGCCGTGCCAGTCCATTGATTTCAGTTCCATTCAACACTTCGAGCATGAATGAGCCCTTCCCGATGCGTCCCCCCATAAGGTTGTTATTGAACTCCAGATAAATACTTCGAGCTCGATTTTCTTTTACCTGTAACTTCTTTCTGTAATAAATTCCACGAATTCGTTCACCAGTAATCTCTTCCAGCGGTACTTCCAGAACAGATGTCTCTACCTTTTCATTCATAAAATATCGAAGAAGTGTATGAAGCTCATCAGGGCTGATATCGGTCTCCGGTATTGATGAAAATATTGCCCAGACATTTTCATCTGAAACATGCTGTAACAGACTCTCAAGATTCCACAGAGAATTCAGCAATACGGATTCTATTCTATGAACACGGTCTATACCATTTAGATGAACCCTGGTTGGATCATCTTCATTCTCAATCGAGAACATATATTCTGCTATCTGATCGCCGGGAAAATGCTGAACTCCCTGCGGATATTGAAATCTGGAGTCATCATAAATTGTCGGTTTTTCTACAAAGATAGATAGACCGCCTATCAGATCATAAAGGCGAGATACCTGATTTCGGTTCAAAGTAATCGAATATTCATTTCGAATACCGGTAAAATTCTCAAACTTATCCGCATCGGAAATACGCATTTTTTTAAGACCACGATCATCCGGTTCAAGATGTGCATCCGTATTTACGAAATAAAAGAGAACATGTTTGTATTCAGGATAGACAATTAGCTGTGCAAGAGAAGCCAGGGAGTCACGGTCTTCATTGTCAACAAAAGCCAGACGAATACCGAACGGTTCATCCTTGCGAATCAGCCTGGCCATATTATTAGCATTTATCCATTCGACAATAAAGTAACCAACAACTCCAAGAAGAATAAAAAGGGCAAGAATGGCTAATCGAGCAATTTTAGACATATGTAACTCCCATCTGTAGGATACACTCTTCCAAACCTGTCATTGATTGAAA
>JBNKQE010000059.1:0-18360 GCA_050295715.1 Leptospirales bacterium | reverse complement strand
CTTTGCAAATGAAAAACGTAAGGTAAGCTCATTCACAGCATATTATAATGCAATCATTTATGAAAAAATGCAGGATTACTCAATGGCCAGGCAGAACTATGAGGAAATTCTTCGTTTGAAATCTACCGCATTTTTCCTGATGCACTCCGAGCCGTTTATCAAAAGAAGATTACAGAGAGTTGAAGCTCTTGAAAAAATCACAAAAGATTATGAAAGACCACCAATATTCTCCTCACACTATACTGATATCCCCTTGAAATAATACGTTTCAAATCTCTCGACTCCCCTGAATCGCATCAATTTGCTTCCCACGAATTGGTACTGACAAATTCAGAATTTCAGGAAATATCATTCTAAACGATAAGATCGAAATAAGATATCCAATAACAGAGCCAACAAGCACATCAGAGAGAAAATGCTGCATGACAATCACACGACTGAACGCGATAATAACACCGTACAAAATAAAAAAGTAACGGTAACGTGGAAAGAGAAGCGCAAGCGATACACTGATACTTATTGCAGTGGCCGCATGTCCCGATGGAAAAGAGTGATACATATATGTTGATGAATGAGAAATATCAAATGCTAATGGATGAAAACTTCCATCATTACCGGCAAGAAAATACTCGGGTCTAACCCGCCCTACAACAGGCTTGATAAAATTTACGACAATTCCCGATCCGAATAAAGAAATAAAACAGGATAGAGCCCCTCTGGACCAGTATCTATTTATAAAATACGTGAGGATCATAATAGAGCCCGAAACCGCAAAATAATAGGTGGATTCTCCAAGTCGTGTTATGTACAGAAATATTACCCGAAATAGAGTGTAATCAAAACTCTTGAAAAACAATGAGACTCTCTCATCAAAGAAATACGTAGCCCCAAATAATATCACCATAACTGCCAGTGTCTTAATAATGACTCTTTGATTATCGAGATCACTCAAAATCCACTTTTTACGAACATTATTGATTCTATCTTGCTTCCGAAAAATCTTTTCACGTTTCATTAGAATATGATTGTAAGTCTTTTCAGAAATGCCGAGAAATAAGAGGCAGCGGTTTCGTTTATCCGGAATTCCGCAGGAAATCCCTTCCAGGGTCTCTATCAGTGCAAACCTGGCAGATATAGGCCAGAGACTCATAAAGGGACCGTAGTTCTTCTTCAGTTTACCAAGCGCATCACACTCTCTATCTGTAAGGTTGAAATCATTCATTATTCTTCCGGTGAAATCATTTCACGATTGTTCTTTGGACCAGCGGTTACTCGCCATGGAGAGAGCCGCTTCATAATGAACACTCATACGTTTCCAGTCAAAAAGCTCACTCAGAGACTCTACACGATTTCGCAGCTGAACTCTATCCCGGTGCGACATAGTAAGTGCATTTTCCAGCATATCTGTCAGTTTTTCTGCCGCTGTATGATAGTCGGAATTTTTCCTTTCCAGCACAAATATTCCCTGTTCCTCATAATCATCAATACTATCTCTCACGTATGTACCAAAACCGGCCAGATCACTGGTGATTGTTGGTATGCCGAGTGCAACGCACTCAAGAGGAGTATAACCCCAGGGTTCGTAATAGCTCGGGAATACTCCCATATGACAGCCTCTTACGAATTGATCGTAATCAAGAGGTAAAATGGGATTTGTACCAGAGAGGAATTCTGGATGGTATACTATCTTGACCCGATCATCCGGTCCATTTATCAAACCAAGATTTCGGAGCCGGTTCAGTATTGGGTCCTCAGCATCATGGACCATATCATGAGTGCAAATGGAGGGAAGACCTTCCGTTTTCCATGCACGTTTCAATCGCATAAGCCTTGTCGTATCATATTCGTCAAAAAGGTCTTCTGTTGTAGGAATTCTCCCATTCACGACAGAAGAGAGAAGACGGTCTTTCATCCGATCACCAATATCAGCGCAAGTATGTTTCAAATCATAGAACATTTTCTGGCGACGAAGGACATCACTGCTGATACCTTTCGTTGCAGCGCGAGTTACAAGAAATGCAATTACCGTCAGCTCTGATCGTGTGTGTTTCAAGCGGTCATTCAGTCTCGCCAGTGACTCCATATACAAATCAAAACCTTTGTTGGTATACTCATAGCGCCCGGAAGTGAAAATATATCGTGTCTTTTCTAGATCAAAAGAGTAGGAGGGAAAAAAATGAGCGGACACAAATTCATGAATTCTCTTCTTAAAAACCGCATGTAAATTCTGAAACTCATGAATCGCTGAAAATCTGTGAATATTCAGTCCATTGGGAAGCAGTAGATCCGGTTTCCTTCCAAGAAAATGCTCCGCTTCAAGTGCTGTTATATCACTGAGAGTTGTGAAGACATGCGCACCATGAGCGGCGGCTTTTTCAATCAGATATCTCGGATGGATTCCATTATGAATGGCAGCAGCAACCGGATCAATCTGATGTAGATGATGATACATATGCGGATCACCGAGAGCCACATACCTTCCCACAAGTGTCGCATGAGTATGAAAGACAGTTGCTACAGGAAGTTTTTGTCTGCGAATTTCCGGGATAGCGACGGCAGCCATCCATTCATGGAAAATGCCTTTCAGGGGAAATTCCAGATCCATTTCATTCATAAGATTTGTGAAATTAGTTATAAATTCTACAACGAGATATCCAAAGACAATGGAGTCATTTATCTCAGGTTCATCCCCACCATCAATATGATGATCCTTCCAGAAAAAATATTTGTAATCAGCAAGACGATGAAAAACGGCTAAAAAATCAATAAGAACGACACGAGGTGATCCGCTGACCAACCACCTTCCATAATGAATAACCGTTTGTTCCTTATTCATTTTTTCCATTACAGAGGCAATGATACCTTCTGGTTCAAACGGCTCAAACTCCACCATGGCAGTTTTTTCATAATAAGGGCCAACAAGCAGGTAATTTTCACCATGTGTCTCTATAGCAGTGGGTACCTTACTTCGCAAAACAGTGTAAATACCACCCATCTGATGACAGACTTCCCAACCAACCTCAATACAGTACTGGTCACGGGCCACAGATTCTCCCCTGTCATCGCTGTTACTATTTTCTGCTAATTCCATAACACTGCTCCTCTGCCCCGGTTCAATCACCTTTGTCAGAGTGACTCTCTATCCCTCTCCAATCAATATTTAAAACATAACACTCTTTCACAGGACTCGATAATGATTACCCGGTTTCTGGGAAAGATTACAGTAAACGGATATAATTATCCGCTTGTTCAGGAGATCTTCATGAACTAGATCCTGGTTACTTTCATTAATAAGTTATATGATATACTGAATAAAAAAGTGGCCTGCGGAAAAAATAGGATGATTTCTGAGACACTTTTTCAATACTTATTATACAGGATAATTCACAACAGATAAAGGAAAGTGCAATGTTACTCAGTGCAGGGAATTTCAAAAATCTAATAAATAAAGCATTTATTGCTCTCGTAATCATTTCCAGTTTCACAAAATGTGCGCCAAAGACAGATAATGATGATTTACTTCTCCTGGGTATTCTCTACCTTGCCGGAAATCCCGGCGGATGCGTGGGAGCCAGTGGATTCTCACTCAATAGCACTCCACAAAACAGTGATACTATTAAGTATAAAGAAGGCGAGCTTATCTTCGAATTTGATCAAAGCGTGAGTGTAACGAAAGCACAAAGCATGGCCAGTAACAGCTCTGCGAAGGTTCAATCGATAAAAGGTAATATAAGAGACAATTCCGACTGGAATGGACGACTCCTGGTCCGTTATAAAGATGAGAGCGAGGCAAAGGCCGTAATGGCAAGAATGAACCGGACTCCCGGGGTTTTGAATGTACAACGAAATTATATATACAAAGCAACTGCCCTTCCCAATGATCCGGCGTTTGCTACCGACAAATATATGTGGGGTCTTGTCAATAATGGAGATACATTTTCTGTAACAGATAGTCATCTGGGGACTGCAACAAATGTTACACCCTCGGGGGCCTGGGACATAAACGCAGAGAGTGCCTGGAATACATCCTCAGACTGCAGCTCTATTACAGTGGCGGTTCTTGATACAGGAATAAATTATAATCATGAAGATCTAACAAACAATATGTGGAATGGAGCGTCCTGCGTGGATCAGGATGGAAATGCTCTGGATTCATGTGTTTCCGGTTATGATTTTGTGGACAACGACAAAAACCCCATGGATCTCAACGGACATGGCACACACGTAGCCGGAACCATTGGCGCCGAGGGTAATAATGCGACAGGCGGCGTTGGTGTTTGCTGGAGTTCAAATCTAATGGCTGTTCGTGTCCTGGATAAGAACGGTTCCGGTAACTCCTACGATATAGCAGATGGGATCGACTTTGCTGTAAAAAACGGTGCGAAAGTAATCAATGCAAGCTGGGGTGGATACGGGTATGATACGCTTATATACGGCGCCATTGTTAGAGCCAAAAACAGTGATGTAATATTTGTAGCCGCTGCCGGAAACGAGACAAACGATAACGATACAACACCGGCCTACCCTGCCACATACGATATAAAAAATATAATCTCTGTGGCAGCTATGGATACGGACGGAACCATGGCCAGTTTTACGAATTATGGTCGAAAGAACGTGGACCTGGCAGCTCCCGGCACATATATATACAGTACTGTTCCTTTTACGACTACGGCGTCCCCTGATGATTTTACATCATGGACAAAAGCAGGGAATTGGTATAAGACAACTATTCCTTGTTCATTTTCTTCTTTACCCTACACTGATTTTGCACTGGCAAATGATGGTGGAACTGACTGGTGCACGGCATGGAATGCGAGTGGCAATCTCCCTGACTATGCGATCAACTCCAGCGATACAGCCTACAGCACTTTTGATATGTCAGGCGCTGCTAATGCAAAGGTAAGATACCTTCTCCACCTGGATGCGGAGTATGGTTACGATATACTCTATACCGGTTTTAACTCTACTGGAGGATCTCCATACTTCGGTGTAAATGCAATAGGTGCCTACAGTGGATCAACAGAGGGAGGCTTCTATGAGCGTGAAGAGAGCCTCAGTAGTTGTCTTACATCCACATGCAGTTTTGGATTCAATTTTTATTCGGATGATACAGTCGTTGGAGACGGAACAGCAATAACATATTTCGACTGGGTCAAGCAGGTTGTTGCCACTTCCTCATTCGAGTATGAGTTTGAACAGGGGACATCGATGGCCGCTCCCCATGTATCGGGAGTTGCAGCGCTTGTATGGGCACAAAATCCCAATGCATCTTACCTGGATGTCACAAAAACAATCTTTGCTACAGTTACGCCATCGAACGTATCAGGTGGATTTAGCGATACAACCTGCACCGGTGGCGTTGTGAATCTAAAAGGTGCCATGGACGCGATTACAAATCTGTAACAGGCAAAGTGAATCGCAATGATTTAATGGCAGGCAATTTTGGCATTCCTAAAAAAACTCGAAAATGAGTATCCGAATGGGTTTTAAAGGTGTTTCACTGCGCTTCACAGAAGAAATTTGAGTCGGAGTGGGCTTTTTTCAGGAACGTCTATAATCGCTTCACCTGTCTTTCACGAAAATTGAAGGAGTTCATCCAGACCGGCCGAACCCGACTTAATTGTTCGTAACTACTCAAGCGAATTACTCAACATTCAGGAAGTCTGTACAATGAAAAGGAGTGCGCTGGCCCTTTTGTATACTACGTGGTGAATTGCTATATTTATTCGCCCATTACAATATTACATTCGCGCATTACCATGCTTCCAAGGATTGTTGTAATCTCTTTGTCAACTACTCCGATTTTAGTAATACCGGCGTCCCGGGCTGCACGCTGCACGGAACCCCCACCGGTCTCAAGCCAGAAATAACTGAGATATGCCACAGTCCATGAACAACTGCGCCCGGTCTTTTCCAGTTTTCCTTCACCGATTGTATTCATCCGCATGCTACGGGGTGAGTAGCGAACTTTTGTAAAAAGCATACCCCTCATAGGTGGGTCGTAATATTGAAATGAGTCAATTGGGCTGCACGAAATCATAAGAAAAATAAGACCTGGCAAAATTTTTTTCATATTATTCACCATAAACAATCGTGCAATAGGTTGTATAAATATAGAAAATATTGAAAAATTCATAATCAACCCATGCGATCTTTTTAATACCAGCATCCTGTGCAATGTTCCCGGCGCCAGCTTCTCCGTAACTAACCAGACCGAGAATCATACGGGAGCATCCTTTTGCTTTTATTTCCGCTTTTACATCATTGGCAGCAGCGAAACTGCCTGGATATTTCTGATGACTGTAAATGAGTCCTGGATAGGGAATTTCATTCGTACTGATGCAACCATAAGGCAGCGAAATAATTGCAAACAGAGAAATGATTCTTACCAGACTCTTCATTTTTACTCTCCCGTAACAATTACACAATATCGCCGATATAATATTTTATATATGATCTCTGTATACTCATGATCTACAGATGCAATCTTTGATATTCCGGATTCACGCTTAACTCGCTCAATAGATGCATCTCCAACAGTAAAAAGTAATAAAAAGGAGCGGACACAGGCTCTCTCTTCTTTGAGACTCTTTGCATTTCCCAGAAACCCGGGCTCAGTATGTCGCCTGTAAACAAGCCCCAGACAACTACTGGATGTCAGCAGAATAGAAAAAGCCAGTATATTAATTATTACCCTTCGCATAAAACAGTATTCCGAATTTACTCAGTAAGAGTTCCTATATATCTCATCCCAGTTCAGTATTATACCGGCAGTAAATGATGTTGTATTCAGTGTATGACTTGAATAACCTTCACCTTTCATATTTCGTTGGGTATTGCTGAGTTCCAGTTTCACACCAAACTCGCGGGTAAGCATAAGATTCAAGCCTGCTGCGGCTTCAAGAAGATATGTCCCTCCCTCACTTTCAGGTCGAAGAATATTTTGAACAGGATTATTACTGCGATATGCTACCCTGCTGGCACCACCTCCTCCCCTTATGGCAAGATAAGGATCCAGCCTGAATTTGTAAAAGGGATGGTAGGTCAAACCGACTTTCATTACACTCTCACTGTAAAAGTCTCTCGTCACAGGAGTAAATTCTGTATAAAACTGCGGGATATCTGTCAGGGAAGCGACACCTTCGACCCGGGGTAACTGCTCCTGCCTGGTTGATTCCATGTGAGTACCAGCCCAGGAGATTTCAAACCCCACTTTATCAGTAATGCCATATTCAAAATCAAGGAAAATTGAGGAAGCATTCCCGTATTCAGGTTCCATAAAAAATAGAGGTGATAAGGGAAGATTTACAAAACGGAGAGGAGATGTATCATTTAAAGACTGATACCTGATTGAAGTATCTACATTACGGTCATGGTTGACAAGACTTCCATATGCGTTATATGCATTGCCTCCATGGACATGCATAAGGATGACACCATTATAAAATCCAGAATCAGATACCGCATTATTTGGCTTTTCCTGACTGTAAATTGCACCATTAATAACCGAAAATAAAGTAGCTAACAGCAATAGATATCTATTAATTGATATTTTCATCACTCAATCCTTTATCGTTATAATTCCATTAACTGTAGTATATAGAAGCTATTCCCCGGGAAGCAAATCATTTTTCAAGAATATTATCGCTATTCTCTGCATAAAACCATGCAATTGAATGATTGTTTAGAAATGAAAATAGAAACAGACAAAGAAAACTCATGATGATATTCTGTAAAGTCCGGATATGTCTAAATAATAGTGATTAGTTATTTATTGAATGAACAAAAAAAACCGGGGACTCAATCCCCGGTCTGACGACTAATATTTGGAGAAGAATGTTCAGCTAGTTTACATTTCAATGCGAACCCAGAAACCGCCACGAAGGTCATTCAATTTATAGCCGAGTGCGGAGTCTTGCGGGTAGCGCTCTTTAATAAGTTCGAGTGCTTCTTGATCCAGCTTGTCAGGTGTACCATGACATCCCAGACACGCAGCGGATGAAATTCGAATTGGCATCATGCCGTAATAGACACCCTCTGATTCAACAAATTGAGGAGCTGCTTTATTTTCACTGCTCTCCTGATTATTCCATTCATTCAGAACAAACTGCCGGGCAGGCCCTGGAGCATTTTTAGGATTTCGTAATTTGTCGGAAGTTCTACCAAAGCGAAAGCTCTTTATGCCATACTCTTTTTGAAATTTCTCTTCAAGAGCTTTTGTGGCACTCTGTCCCATTCCCGCGACATTCTCATTACAGAACTTTACAGCAGAGGCATAACCTTCTTTTTCAACTTTGCCCATCACAGTTCCCATCATTTTGGGCACGATTGTCTTAAATGACGTTGTTGTGATTTCCTTCACAGTATTTAATGTTGCTTCATCCTGAAGTGGATTAACCTTAACGCCTGATATCTCGCACGAAACTACAGATAGACTAAATGCAATCAGTATAGCAATCTTTCTCATAAACTCTCCCTGTCTGTTAAACATTTCCGTTAATAATCGTATTGAAAGTAAGCTGTCATCAAGATCAACGGTTTATTAGATTTTGTAATAAGACGATTTAGAATCAGCTGAGTTACAAAAAAAATCAAAATAGTAACACCCGCTGCATATTATAATGTTAGCTGTTAAAATGGATTTACAATACTGGCCGATGGGAGGGTTTATTAATCATGAAAATGATTTGAGAGATTACTTCACGGACACTCTGGCATTCATCTCATGTTCTGAGTGGGCCAGTTCCAGCTGATGCAAAAACCTTTTACGGTACTTCTGGAGATCCCCCTTTCCGATTGTGTATCTGTCAAAAATTCCATTAAAGGAATCAAGAACATCGACAGGGTCACCGTCAACAGTCATCATCACATCATAACCTTCGTTTGTTACGCGTTCTTTCAGATAATCACTGTAGTATCCCATTGGAAATGCAAAGGCGTACACTTTGTTACCGGGAATATTTTTTTCAATAGCGACTTTTGATTCAACTATTTCGCGATCCACACGGTGTGAATAAGCTTCCCAGGACTCCCCGGATGCCGGTTTGTGAAAAATTCCATGAGACCAGGAGTGATTCTGGATCTCAAAACCTTCTTTATGCAGTCTTCTCAAATCATCCCAGGACATGCCCCCACGAGGGTGATTGTTTATATCTTTGAGATAGACGAAGATTGTTGCAGGAAATTGATACTCCCTGAGCAAGGGTGCGGCTACTCGTGCAATATTTTTATAATCATCATCAATGGTTATTACAACGGAGGGTCTGGAGAACATTTTACCCTTACGGGCATGTTCCAGTAGAGTTTTAAGAGAGATGACATCCACGCCGCTCTCACGAATCATATTCAGGTAAGTTCGAAATTCCTGACGCGTAATAGCATACTTGCCGTCCCCATCCAGGTTATGAAATAGAAAGACCGGAACCAGATGATGCTTGCCAGTGTCCGCAGTACTGTCAAAATCACCTGCATTCACCTCTGCCACTCCGGTGAAGGCTTCACGAAAACTGTAGCCAGTCATCAAGATTAGAAAAGTTGAAAGAGAGAATATGATCTTTTTGATTCTCATACTTTATATATATCGAACATGCTTTTGATTAAATATAGTCCACTATTTCATAAATAATTTATTTTCCCGCCAGAAGAAAATAGGGAATCCATTGATTTTAACTGTATCCATTCAAAAATCGTCCTCAATCCGTAACAGAATCATGCATCCACACAGATTTTCCCCCGTACAGGGTGGGTGTTTTGGAGGTGGGATTTTACCATTTCTGCAAGTCGCATGTGCATGCAAACCGAGCGGCAACTCCGTATCATATCCCGCAAATTATGTCAAGCACAGTGTCTCAGGTTTGACATATAATGAAAATAGGAGAATTTAACTCTTACTATAATTGAACGCACCAATAGCTTCAAAATGGATAATCCTGGCACTTATACTCAAAAAACGACTCATGGCCATGTTGTGCTGTCATCTTTTTCTATATAAGTTGACCCCCATACCCCTGTCAGACACGAAGGAAATAGATATTTGACTGCCGCAGAAAGTTCGGGTGTAAAACCCCGTCCTATTCTCTGGAATAAACAGGAATGAGAACTATTAGAATCCGACAATTATCCCTTGAAGATGCCAGGCTCATTCTTGAGAATGAGTTAAATGAAGCATTCATGAGCGGTGAAAAGCGTGTCTCTGTACTCCACGGGATCGGAACCGGAAAACTCAAGAATCTAACAGCAGAAGTGGCCCGGGAACTTGGATTTGCACATCCTGTCCCGGAGACATTTATCAGATCGAATCCCGGGATTACTCAGCTTGACCTGGATTCACCTGATCTGTCAAATATCCGTAGGTACCGTCGAGGATTTTAAAGTAGTCTGTATCATGGTCCATGAATGGACCACATTCGGAGCAATCGGACAGGGAGGTTCGCTTGCTCTGATAATGGGCGGAGTGCGGTGGCCCAATTACATATTACGTGGTGAGTCGTTAATAAGGATTAAAGCAAATGCTAAGAACTGTTGAAATTTTAGATACTACTCTGAGAGACGGAGAACAGACCGACGGCGTCAGCTTTACATCCTTCGAGAAAAAACAAATTGCCCGTATGCTCCTTGAAAAACTCGGTGTTGATCGAATCGAGATTGCCAGTGCCAGAGTATCCCCCGGCGAACTGGAGTCAGCCAGAGAGATCTTTCAATGGGCGAAAACAAAAGACTTCACGGATCGAATAGAGATCCTTGGTTTTGTAGATCACAGGGGTTCTATTGACTGGATTGAAGAGGCAGGCGGACGTGTAATAAATCTACTTACTAAAGGATCCCGCAAGCACTGTGAACTGCAGCTCGGTAAAACACTTGAGGGGCACCTGGCGGATATTGAAAAGACAATTCGTTATGCAAATGATAAATATTTTATTGTAAATGTTTATCTTGAAGACTGGTCCAACGGTTTTCAGCAATCTCCTGACTATGTAATCAGTATGCTTTCAGAGTTGCGACAATTGCCCATTACGCGCATTCTTCTTCCTGACACTCTTGGTATACTCAAACCTGAAGAGGTAACCATCGGTATTCGCCAGGCCCTGGATGCATTTCCCGACCTTCGTATAGATTTTCACGGGCATAATGATTATGATCTTGCAACCGCTAATTGCCTGGCTGCAGCTCAGGCCGGTGCGAGAGGTATTCATGTTTCCGTAAATGGTCTTGGAGAGAGAGCCGGGAATTCACCACTGGAAAGTGTTGTAACGGCACTTCATGATAAGCTGGATTTCAAGACAAACGTTGTAGAAAGCGCCATAATGGATGTGGCAAGAATGGTTGAGACTTTCAGCGGGAAACGAATTGGATCCAATCGTGCAATTGTCGGTCAGGATGTTTACACGCAGACAGCCGGAATTCATGCAGACGGGGATAGAAAAAATAACCTGTATGTAAATCCGATCCTTCCGGAGAGATTTGGACGAGAGCGTGTATACGCCCTCGGTAAACTGGCAGGAAAAGCATCCATAGCCAACAACCTCTCTCGCCTGGGATTGGATCTCTCTCCGGAAAGAGAGAAGGCTCTTCTTGATCGAGTTAAACAGCTGGGAGAGCAAAAGAAAACTGTTACGGCAGATGATATCCCTTTTCTTCTGGAAGATATCTTCGGCCAGGGTGCCGGCGGTATGAACATACGCATTCTCAATTATGTGATCACCACCAGATCCGGCGGACGGCCCGTTGCTGAAATTGAAGTTGCTTTTTTCGATAAAGTCTTCAAAGAGAGTGGAGAAGGCGACGGCGGATATGATGCATTTATGAATGCCCTGCGCAAAGTGGGAGACTCGATGGGCATGAAATTTCCATTGTTGTTTGATTATGAGGTTCGCATTCCTCCGGGGGGAAAAACCGATGCTCTTGTTGAAACAGTTGTAATCTGGGAAGCGACAAACGTTGAGAGAAAAATTCGCACCGTTGGAGTGGACCCGGATCAGGTAGTAGCGGCCATAAAAGCCACAGAGAAAATGTTAAATCGTTATATCCCTGACGAAGAGACATTTCACTCTTTGATTACTGCTCCACACAAATAATGTTTCTGAATCGGTCACAGGTGGAAGTTGTGCTGCTTATTGCTGATTGGTCTGTGACATCTCCCAGACCAATCAGCCCGGTATTCCCGGAACCGGATGAACTCCAAAAGTTACAATGATTGCCCGGATTTGTCCAGTCCGGTGCAAGCCCACTCCAGATGGATAATCCTCCGTTTTGAAAATCAAAATTCTTATCCAGAGCTCCGAAAGTAAAATCAAACACACCACCTGTATTCGATTTGAATACGAGAGTTGCCCCATCCGTTTGATAGTAATAACGATCCGCCTGAAAGACCCAGTCTTTATTCTGGGCAGAATTTGTACAATTCGCACTTGTGCATGCGTTACGATTTATCCCGTCTACGATCATTGCCTTAAAAGTTCCTGAACCAATGGACGGCGGAATACTATTATTACAGAATTGATCGGCCTCAGGGATACCATTACCGTCCACACTTCCCGACAATGTACTGTCATGATCAAAGTCGCCGGTATGCTGGTTCGATGAAATAAACGTATTGAAATCCATATCATCAATCACAGTTGCCTGGACAGCACCCTTCACTCCGTTAAATGCATCGAAATCGGCAGAACACCCGCTGCAGACAGCGTTAAAATTGATGCTGGTTGATTGTGAATTATCAACGTAGGGTGGGGAACACCCGGCTGAGTAATCATGAACTCCGGATACCGAAATTGTAACTGCTGTATTCCAGTTTGTGTTGTCAAAGATTACATAGGGTGAACCGGAAACGCATGTTCCATCAGGAGGATAGATTCCGGTTGAATTTACACTGACGGCACATTTGTCCTGAGACTCCAGACACAGTGTTACAGCTGCAGAAGGTGACGTAGATAGATTCACATCAAATGTATCAGTAAGTCCGCTCACACTATCGGATTCGTTTAATACTCCGGAAAGACCTGTATAGACAAATCCTCCACTCTCATCATCAACATTTACAACCGTTAAATCATCCGGATTGTAACCGGTAAATCGAACGTCTGTACTTACAAGAGCATCAATGACAACAGGAACGGAGATATCTCCATCTGTAGTCATGTCATCCACTCCGGTTACGGTCAGGCTTACTCCCGTATTCCAGTTGCCTGCATCCAGTACAAAACTGCCTCCGGAAAGTGTAACCTCCGATAGGTCAGATGAACTTACTGAAAAATTTACAGCATTATTGGGAGCCATATTTAAGGTGAAATTAAAAACTGCTGAGGTAGCGCCTTCTGTGGTTATTGCATAATCAGCATCAACTACAAGCACCCCAACATCATCATCCTGATTTATAAGGGTTATCGGATCCGGAATGGAACCGTTAAAAAAACGATCTTCGCTGAGCATTTCTCCAAAAACAATATGGTAGAAAACATCACCATCACGTATAGTATCATCCACTCCCGTGATAGTTATTGTATGCGCTGATGGATCTCCGGCGGAAAAGACTAATTCAGAAATTCCGATCGTACCTTCACCTCCATCATCTACATAAAAAGGTAGAAAAACATCGGACACCGGTTCTTGCAGAGGCGACACCTGCAATGCAACAGATCCTCCTGTTTCATCCGTAATATTATTCGTTGCAAACGAATAAGTTATTCGTGGGACTTCATTTTGCACGAGAAGAAATAACAGGTAGTTATTCGGATCATCTCCTGGGAAGGCATTGGAACACCTTGAAAATGTAATAACTATGATTACAAATTGTATGACTCTCTTTAAGGTACGCATGTTCCGTCCCATTCATACGCACCCATACTGTATGGTGCGCTTCTTGTATTCCACTTGTAGTCATTTGTAACAGGATTTGTGTAGGAAGACTCTCCTCCCCGTGTCGCACTGCAGGGTGAAGTTCCATTAATCTTAAACCTGAAATCAAAACCCGCATCGTTTTCAAATAGTGGATCCTGACTTATATTATTATAGACACCGGGGGACACCATTACAGATGAACAACCGACATCACCGGGAACTCCGCCACACATATTGGTGAAAGAGGAAGCTGATAGATCCTCATAATAAAGTCCGCTGCTGCAATTAAACATATCGTTATTTGCCAGAGCAGATGGTAAATCATATAGATCTTCAAAAATACAGTAGTTGGTAGCTGCTGATTGTTCGGTAAATACAATGTTATTTCGAATTTCAGCAAGTGGTACTGATGCATCAGCCAGATAAATACCGCTGCTGCTTATGATGCCGCTTCCACTACTGATAGTATTATTTAAGACGCGTACTGGATCCGTGCTTCCTCCCCACCAGGAAAGATTTATCCCGGCTGAATTGTCTGCATTCATTCCGGCGAAAATTATATTATTGGCGATACTACTGAGAGCCTGCACATCGAAAAGGTACACTCCATACGCCGAGCTGCCCGCAATACTGCCTGCATTCCCACCGTAAATAAAGTTACCTGCAAGTTTGATCCCGCTACCTGTAGCCTCAACTCCTCGTATATTTTTTCCCAATCCACCGGAGATCAAATTTCTTAAGATTATTGATTTACTGGCTATAGCATAAATTCCATAGACCGTATCTGTTGCACCCCCGCTTCCGTAAATAACGTTGTTTGTAACTGTCATGTTGCTATTGTTCAAAAATATTCCACAGACGAAATCTCCGGAAAATGCAACTATGTTAAACATATCCAGCCGGGTTACTGCCCTCACCGCGCTTCCCGCGAATACCGTGCATTCAGGTGTTCCGAGAACTCCCGGTCCTGACGGCACCCCATTGACAACTGTAATGTTGGGATCAAGTATTCTATCGGAAAAGTCTACTGTATACCCTCCATACAAAGAGACTCCATCTGCCATTGTCAGACTTTCCGTATATATACCCGAGGCTACAAGAACAGCACAGTCTTCGGATGCTGCACACCCGGTACCGTGAGCAGCTATACCGGCCTGAATTGTAGCTTTTGGAGATGCCGGACTCAGCCCGGAATTGGAATCACTTGCAGCAGGATTATCAACACTGACATAGATTAAGTTATTAAAGATTTCGTATTCAAGATAAATTGTACTATATGCGATCCCTGAATACGAGATACAATCGGTTATACTTATATCAGATGAGCCTGCAGTCCAGTTCACACCCGGTGAAATTGTAAGTGTATCATTTGTATAAACATTCGTACTCCACACAAGAACCGGAGAGTCAGAACTCATCGTTCCTGCTGTTACACTGCAGGACCCAGCATTCATTCCTTCGGCGAATTCAACTGTGATTCCCTGTGTATTATCAATGGCGGTATGATTTCCCGGTCTCACCTTGTATGAATATGGCGAAGCGCATGTAACATCGATAACCGTTTTATTGGAAATAGCACCGGAAGTGGGAGATAAAGAGCAGCGGCCTCCACTCTCCCATTGAATACTCGCATTATAAATCGTCCCTCTCCCAATCAAATCAGGATATACAGATATACCATTCGTACTTATCGAGTCAACCGTCATGCCATTGATGCGAATGCCAAGCGATGCACCTGCAGGAAGTCCGTTTACATCTAAGAAAACAGGAACAAAATCATCATCGCAGGAGACTACAATGCTGGATACACTGCTTCCTGTTATGCTTCCTGAACCGTTGTAAACCCTGCAGACCTGTGATGCAGGTGAGGATTCAATTGTTACATTGTAGCTCTCTCCGTCCGCAAGCCCCATTGGAAAAACAAAAGATCCATCAGTATCAATGGAAACACGATCCGTTCCATTGGAAAGAATCAAACCGCTCCCTGAGAGTCCCTGGACAATGCCACCAAGTGTAAAACCACCGGAACAATTAATAATTACATTATCGATATCATAGGTGGGAATGATTCCGTTTCCATTTTCAACAACACAAGTCTGACCTGGGGAAGAGGGCTGCGTTGCAATCCCAACACTGTATGAAAGCCCCTCTTCGATTTTATCGGGAAATATAAAAAGACCGGGTGTAGTTATAGCAAGTGAATCTTTCCCGCGATTGCTTATTACAAGTCCATTTCCGGTAAGTCCAACAACGTTACCGCCCACAGTAAAAGTAAGACTTCCAGCAAGATCTCTATAGAATAAAAGGGAGACCAGGTTATCTTGATTATCAGGAAATCCTGCAGTACAGGAGGCAAGGAAGAGAGCAAATACGATTGTTAATGCCCTGCCTGCTCTCTTTTTTAACTGCTCTCGCATTTTATGAATCCATCTCACTTTTTTTATCTTTTTGCATGCTGTCTCACTTATAATGAGTAAAATCAGTTGCTCATCTAGTATACAAATTAGCCACAATATTTTTGCATAAAATTGAATTTTCATTTTAATTATTCTGTTTTTATGACTTTTTCTTTCATTTTTTCAGAATCTAGTGATTTCTATCTAACCTGAATTACTTAATTTGAGTTTCTTCTATATAAAATATTAAGATTCTTAATTACAGTCACCGATATATCAGCAATATGCATAAATAGTTATTTCCCGGTAATTACGATCGGGCAGCAATATCTGCATTCGTAATTACTTAAATACATTATGTTCTTCAAGAGCTGTTGTAACCACAGAAGGAAGCAAAACAGGATCCATTACGTCTTCTATACGGCTTCCGTAAATCAACCTGCAATACCTTCAACAAGAGCCTGATAATGCTCAATAATTTGCTGGACGTTACATGGTACCGATTATAATAATTCTTATAGAATGTCCGGGTGAAGAGTAAGAGATTGTTTCTTGGTAAAAAAGGAGAGAGCAAGCTTTTTGAGCTTTCCGCTCTGTTGAATTTTGGATTCGTTCCCGGGCTTATAGGTCTGAACAGTCAGGCTTTTCATTTAACCGGTGAAGTGTATGAAGCCCTCTTTCTCTGGTCATTCTTAACTCTGCCTCTGGCCTGGTTCGGCAGATCAAAACTGCTTATACATCTGTGGATCCCACTGCAATTTGCGGCATGGTTCGGACTATTTGAAAACAACCATAGCGAATATCGCTACGGGCTTTACTTCCTGTTTGTAATGACACCCTTTATTCTGATATATCTGGCTCAGCTATTCTCTTCAGCAAAAAACGTTTTTCACGAAAACATTATTATGGCACTTCGTATTTGGAGCGGAGTATTTTTACTCATTGGATTTACAGGATTCTCTCTTGAAAATATGCTGCCAGATAAAGAACCAACCGCTCTTCTCGCGGCCTTTAATATAATCCTTCCTTTTATTTCAATAACTACCGGCCTGATATTAAGAAGTGGTACATCAATATTAACAAGAGCCGCCATCATTTTTGCGGCACTGAATTTCAGTTTAATCGCACTACCCGCAATGGACAGACTGGGCTCAGAAGAGATATTCGACAGTCTCTTTTTTATACTGGCAGCCCTCTCCATCGCAATCTTATTTTTATCTATTGGGCTTACGGGATATTTTGAATTTGTTATGACAATTGCCGGGATACGATTTCTCATCGTTTACTTTCAGGTTTTTGGAGATATGGCACTGACAGGATTTGGTCTGATACTATCAGGTCTGATTATTGCGGGAAGCGGTTATCTCTGGTATAAATATAAAGAAAGAAGTGCCGGCTGGATCAGGAGTATTTTATGAAATCCTTGCGAATTATCATTCTGGCAACGGCATCGTTTTTGCCCGTTATTGTTCTCGGAAGTCTGGCCATTCACTACAGATTTATTACTTCTGCTGGCAGGGATATAATCCTTCCCGTAAAGGGTTATGATCCACGTGACCTGTTTGCAGGACATTATTTGACCTTCCGAGTTGACTATCCTGTTGAAGATCTCTGCAAGAGTTATGATAAAAGCCTTCGCAATGAGAAGATGATTATTTATGAATCCTGTATCTGTTATGACATTGATGATAACGGGCGTATGATGGATGCATCAATCATAGATCAATGCAATCAATATGAACTGGAGCAATGTAAAAACTATCTGCGTGGTGAGTGCCGGGCTGGTTTTTTCAATGCGGGGATTGAGAGATTTTATCTGAATGAACGACTCGCTCCCAAAATGGACTCGCGGTTGAGGAAGGGTGAGAATGTATCTATCCGTGTATCGGTGGATGAAAAAGGAAATGGTATTGTGAAAGATCTATTTTTCGAGTAATACAAGAAGAGATATATTTTCCGGAAAACTCTTTTAAACAGACCTGGCTATGTAACATCCTCTTCCGGATCAAGGACCAGACCGATAACCAGCTGACCGGAATGAGGTGCAGGTTTTCTGTCATCCGAGAGAACCTGCAATTCACCGTTCTCAGATATAATAAAAAGTACCAGTGGATCTTCATAGTAG
>JBNKQE010000058.1:0-18396 GCA_050295715.1 Leptospirales bacterium | reverse complement strand
ATCTGTAAGGAGAGTTGTATTCTTTGCTGGAACTCTTCACGAGTTGGTCCACCGGGCTTTCCTATCTTTTGCGAATTGCTCATGATCCACAGTTTCATCTGCTGCTGCATACCTTCCATTTCAGAATAGGCCGGAAGTGTAAAGGTCTGCGTTGCATCTGTGACTTCTCCGAGTTTGGAAGAGTCTCCCCCTCCCTGGCAGTCAGGATTCAAACTGCACAGGTCGATCTCGTGCCCACCCTTATCCAGTTTTTCCAGAAAATCAAAAAGTTCAAAGAAGGTATAATTATCCGGTTTCACATTCAGCCTTCCCATTGTTTTAACAGGCGGAGGAAGAACGTAATCCATATGGCCCTTTCTAAAATTTGTAACCTGGTAGCCCTGCTTCCCCGGATCTCGCTCAATTAAAAAACCATTTTCCAGGCGAATAATCCTCTCTTCTTTGCCATCTTTGCCAACCCTTGTCATCAGTTCACCGGTCTGGGCATGGAGGATCTGTGTAATATATCCATCACCAATCGGGATAGATATATTCTTCAAACGGATTGTCTTGCTCCGTTTCTCATCCATCTGGTTTTGCCACTCTCTGATCTCTACCCTCTGCAGAATATTATCAATGCGATCCTCAGAATAGATATCCTGTCCTTTACGGCTCACCCCGTCCATGTCCGCTCCGCCAAGGAATCGCCCCGGTTTTACAAGGGTCAGTGAGTGATACGATTTTAGCCAGTTTTCGAAATCCTCCCTCTCTCTGGCACTGATAGGCCCATAGTACATATTAATATACGCAACAAGAAGCATGGCCAGAACGCCAACAAATATAAAAATTGAATAAATTCGGGGGAAACTAATACCGGCTGAGCGCATGGCAGTAATTTCAGAATCGCCGGACAGTCGCCCGGCTGCCAGAATTCCGGAAAAAAGAGAAGCCAGGGGAATGGTCATTGTAAGCTTCTCTACAAGCAGATACCCGATATATTGCATTATTTTCCAGAAACTTATATCTTTACCGAGAAGTTCACCGGCCACCTCTTTGAGAACGACAGACATTAAAAGAGAGGTGACAAGAAGAAGGGATACAAAAAAGATCTGAAAGATTTCCAGAAAAATATAGCGATCAAGAATGGATATGCCGAGAAACCTTCCACGGAATTCAGCCCTTCCAGAGAAAGATTGCATAAATGATGAGTCTGATTTTTTCTTGAATAGGGACATAGTCAATCAGTTCCCGAATAATACTACCATGCAGACTCTCTGGCCTGTGGTGTCATCAAAAATGTCTGACTCCAATGAAAACCATCGGGAATAATAAATGAAAATTCTTTTGATTCAAACAGCATTTATCGGGGATGTTATTTTGACAACACCCATGATCCATAATCTTAAAAGGATCTATCCTGGATCAACACTCCATGTCATGGTAAAACCCGAAGCAAAATCTTTACTCAAGGATAATCCGGATGTGGACAAACTTGTTGTGATTGATAAAAAAGGAGAACACCGTGGTCCAGGGGGTATGGTCCGCTTTTTAAAAGAGATCCGTGCACAGAATTATTCTCTGCTGCTCTCTCCGCATAAATCCCACAGAACCTCAATCATATCATATTTTTCGGGAATACCAAGAAGAGTTGGATATAGAGATGCTGCCTTTTCGAGACTGGCTTATACAGAAATTCTGGACCATCGTGGTGACCTTCCGGAGATCAGGAGGTTGAATGACTTTCTGGCTCGTGCAAGCCGACGATTTGATTACAATTATGAAGAATCAATGCATCTCTATGAAACGGCTGCATCAAAAAAAGAGGCTGAAGATTTGTTGAAAGAAGAAGGATTGAGAAGACCGATACTTCTCGCAGCCTCATCCGTATGGCCAACAAAACGCTGGACTCCGGATGGATTTGCAGATCTCATAAAGCTCATTCATACACGGTTAAACAGACCGGTAGCTCTTGTGGGTGGACCAGGTGATTATGAAATATCAGAAAGTGTAATTCGTGCATTTATGGAGAGGCATGGAAACGAAACAAAGGGAGTGATAAAAAACCTTTGCGGCAGAACGGGACTTCCCGGGTTATACTCACTTATTAAACGAAGCTCGCTCCTTGTATCCAACGATTCCGCTCCGGTTCATGTTGGATGCGCCGCTCGTATTCCAGTAGTTGCAATTTTTGGTCCCACGGTTAAGGAGCTCGGATATGCCCCGATCACTCCGGAGAGCAGAGTTGCAGAAGTAAAAGGTCTATATTGCAGACCCTGCGGAACACACGGTGCTAAAAAATGTCCCGAGAAACACTTCCTCTGCATGAAATTGCTGTCAGCAAGCCAGGTATTTGAAACAATTGAAGAGGTTTATCCCGGCTAATTTTGATATACTTTAACCAGCTCAAAATTTAGCGGACAAAATAATCGGATGGATTCAGTTCTCCAGAACTCTGTCGAATCTCATAATGAAGGTGTGGGCCAGTTGAGTATCCAGTATTCCCGGTACGGCCGATGATCATTCCGGGATAGATACGATCACCCTTTTTTACATTAACACCGCTCAGATGGGCATAGATTGTCCTGTGACCGAATGCATGCTTCAGTTCAATCATGTTCCCGTATCCCCTTTTGGAGAGTATCACTCTTGTCACATATCCAGAAGCAGTTGCAGCAACGGGTTCACCGATGGAAGCCCGCAAATCGACACCCCTGTGATACTCCTTATTTCCGGGGCCTCCGCGAAAAACGGATGAGCGGTAGCCAAAGGCTGAAGTTATAAAAATTCTGCGTTTTGGCAAAGGACTCAGATGCGGAATATGAATCATATCCTCGCTGTAAAAGCTGGCAAAGGACATGACGCCTTTTACGGCTCCGGGACAGAGAATTTCCTGCAGCCTTAAATCAACCTCACTGGACCGGACCGGTTCGCAAACATAATCCGTCTCCATCATCAGACTGGAAATTTCAAGGCTATTCTCTCTGAGAAGCAATGCCGTTATACGTAATTCATCTATTTTCTCGATCAATCTGGCAGTAAGCCTGTCATGGTCTGATTCAACTTTATTACCGGAAGAGTAATCAGAAGCAGCCGTTTGTTGATACTCCGGCGGTTCCATTAACTGGATTACGATCAAGGTAAAAAGTGTAATAATGAGAGCGGGTATAAAATAACGTATTTTTATCCGGGGGTAAGAGTATGCAAAGAGGACACTTTTACCCTCATCAAGGATTACAAATGACCCCCGATTGATCAGAGATCGATTTCCATTTTTGTTTTTCTCTGATTCAGCCATTCCCTGAAAATCGCTCCCGGTCCATAACCCCGCAGACAGGGCCGGTACAGTAAAAGGGGAGATCTAAAACACACTGGTTCCCCGGATGTTACATCACAGTTTCATCTGACTGTCAATAATATCGGTTTTTACCCTCTTTCCCTTCTCAAAATATGATATGTGATAGGTTCTTCCATCCGGATGATAGACTACCATTTTACCATCAAGAATCCCATTAGAGTATCTCTCTTCTTTGCGAAGCAATCCCCCGGGATAGTAATAGAGCCAGAGCCCTTCTTTTAGATCTTTGTGGAACGTCCCTTCCATCGCTCTGGTTCCATCGGGATGGAATCGGACTACCGGCCCTTCAAAGTATCCGGCAGAAAAATTACCCTGCTCCTCCAATCTTCCATCGGGATAATAACGGCGATAGGGCCCGTTTTCATTCCCATAATCATGAGTAACAAGAAATCCAAATGTTCTGTGAGGCTCCGGTTTATACTCTACAGTAAGGTAGAGTTTTCCTGTATCATCAAAAAATTTCCAGAGCCCATCTCGCCAATCATTCTTGAAATTCCCCTCTGATGCAACAATACCGGCCGGGGTAAAGCTTTTCCAGAGCCCCACTCGCAGTCCCTTCTCTTTCATACCTCTTGTGGCAAGGCTCGCATCATCATAAAACAGACTGTAGGTTCCGCTCATCGGAGATGATTCCCAGATTCCCAGGTTCTTGCTGTAAACCGAACCCTCAGGAATCCCATCAGGCCTGGGAACTTCTGCAAGTCGGTCGCATCCGGTCAGACCTGACAATATTGCCAGCAAAATTGTCCCTGCGAGGTATTTCATAGCAGGTCTTCTTGTATTAAGTAATCTTTCTTCCATAAAACTAACTTCTGATCTCTAAAACAGATGATTTTTCCAAATTTCGGGTATTCAAGAACAGCAAATGTCTCTGTGATTCAATAATTTTGTTGCGGGGTGAAACCCGCGATCATTTTATTGATTCGTGGCCGCATACGAACCAGTAATAGGACTTGAAGTCCACTGTCAGCTAAATACGAATACCAAGATTTTTTCCAGTGATCCCTATGAGTACGGGTCTCCATCCAATACACTTGCGGGACCGGTAACACTGGGTCTGCCCGGAGTACTTCCAGTATTAAACCAGAAAGTTCTCCGAATGGCTATTACAGCCGGGCTTGCTCTGGAATGTGAAATTGCCGAACATACAAAGTTCGATCGCAAGCATTACTTTTATCCCGACCTTCCCAAAGGATATCAGATCTCTCAATATGATGAGCCCTATGCCATCAACGGACGCATAGCCTTTCATCGAAAAGGGGAAGAACAGGAGACTGTCATACGTGTTCATCGAATACATATGGAAGAGGATGCAGGAAAACTCCTCCACTCCTCAGCAAGCGGTGAATCAAGATCTTACGTGGATCTGAACCGGGCTGGTGTTCCCCTGCTTGAGATCGTATCAGAGCCAGATCTTCGAAGCTCAGATGATGCGTATCTCTATTTGCAGACTCTACGAAGTATCCTTCGTGCTACAGGCATTACAGAGGCAAACATGGAAGAGGGAAGTCTCCGCTGTGATGCAAACGTCTCCGTAAGACCGGGACCCGATGCCCCCTTCGGAACTCGCGTTGAGATCAAAAACCTGAACTCATTTAAGGCAGTAAAGGCTGCTATTGATTATGAAATCGATCGACAGATCGATGTAATTGAGAGTGGCGGAGAGATAATTCAGTCTACTGTTCTCTGGGACGCAGACAAGCGTGTAACAAGACTTATGCGTACGAAAGAAGACGCAGAAGACTACCGCTACTTTCCAGATCCCGATCTCTCGTATTTTAAGATTGAACGATCAACGGTAAAAGAGATCCAGGACAGCATGCCCGAGCTGCCGGCACAGAAACGCGCTCGCTACATGAAAGAATACAGTCTGCCCGAGTATGATGCCGATGTTCTCACCAGAGAAAAAGAAGTATCAGACTACTATGAAAAGACGGTAGCCATAAGCGGTGATGCCAAGAAGTCCTCTAACTGGGTCAAAGACGAAGTCCTGGGAATTCTTAACAAGAATGACTGGACCCTTGAAGAGTTCAAATGCAATGCAGACCGACTTGGCCGCATGATCAAAATCCTTAACGAGGGAAAGATCACAAGTAAAATCGCCAAACAGGTTTTCGAGCATATCTACCAGGAAGATCTCGATCCGGAAGAGGTAATAGAGAAATACGGCTACAAGCCGGTGGAACTGGGCAACCTCAAAGAGATTATTAAGAAAGTCTTTGACGATAACCCGGATCCGGTCAGCAAAATAGTCGGCGGAAATGATCGAGTGAAAGGATTCCTTGTCGGACAGATAATGAAAGCAACCAAGGGTCAGGCACCACCGGACGAGGTGAACAAGCTTATCGATGAAATGATCGAAAGCCTCAAAAGCTGATTACTCTTCTGCTTTACAACGCTCCCTTCGATCCGTTCCGCGGGGAAAGGGAGCGATGTGAAAAGGGGTAATAAATTGCGGCCCCCTTTCGGAAGACTCTCCCCGGTTCTATCGAATGAAAGCCCGAAAGGACGGGCTCTCACAGCGAGCCACTCCCCGGCCTGAATCCATACGAACATCCACACAGAGTGCAGACACAACAACGCCTGAAGCATTAAAAACAGGCCGGGTCCCCTCTTCGCTTGCTCGATCCCTGGTCCATACAGGGCTTCCATCTGAATCCTGCGTTGTTATGAGTTCCCGATATCGCAACAAAGGAGGCTGGCGTTATACAATAAAATCCGGATGGATTTCGACCTGGATAGACTCCACAACAGTTCAAGATTCCTCCCAATCATACGGCCCTATCATTTTATCAGGGCGCACATGATTATCAAATGTCTCCTCATCAATAAGTCCGGAAGCAAGAGCTGCCTCTCTGAGTGATAATTGTTTTTCATGGGCCATCTTTGCAATTTTTGCTGAATTCTCATAGCCGATGACAGGAGAGAGTGCGGTTACAAGCATAAGAGAGTTATCAAGGTTCTGCTTGATTTTGCCAGTTATCGGTATCATTCCCGCAAGGCAGCGAACACGAAATGAATCAATTGCATCTTTCAGGATTTGCATGGAATGAAAAATATTACGTGCAATAAGAGGTCTGTATACATTCAACTCAAAATTTCCCTGTCCGGCGGCCATCGCTACAGCTGTATCATTACCAAAAACTTGCAGGGATACCATACTCAAGGCCTCTATCTGAGATGGATTAACTTTTCCGGGCATAATGGAACTACCCGGCTCATTTTCGGGCAATGCCAGTTCACCAATTCCCGAGCGTGGCCCGGACGCCATCCACCGAATGTCGTTGCCCATCTTGAGCAAACCCATTGCCAGATTGCGAAAAGCACTGTGCAACCTTACATGATCATCAGCCATTGAGAGTCCACGAAAAGCGTTGTCCATCGGATAGAACCCAACTCCGGATATATCTGATAATTCATCGGCAACTGCCTTCGCATAACCATTCCATGTATTGAGCCCATTCCCAACCGCAGTTCCCCCCAGTGGAATACCGCAAAGATTTTCCGCAGCATACTCAAGCTCTTTTTTTGCGTTCTGAAGCATGGAGATATAGGCGCTGAATTCTTGACCAAGTGTCATCGGAGATGCATCCTGCAAATGGGTCCTGCCGGTTTTTATTATCTCTCCAAAACGATCGATCCAGTCCTGTAAATCAGCTACCAGAGAATCTATTGATATTAACATTTCATTTTTAATAAATAGAACTGCGGCTATGTTTAAAGCAGATGGAAATGTATCATTGGAACTCTGCGACATATTTACATGGTCGTTGGGATGTACGGCTGCATCTGCGGTGTCTTCAATGCCCTCATTGGCCAGGTGTGCGATAACCTCGTTCACATTCATATTGGTGTGTGTCCCGCTTCCTGTTTGCCATACACTGAGCGGGAATTGATCGTCGTAGATGCCCGAGATTACATCTCTTGCGGCGATCACAATCCTCTCTGAAATCGATTCATCAAGAAATCCTGCCAGATGATTAACCCTGGCTGCGGCCAGTTTAATCATTGCAAGGCTATGGATAATCGCAACGGGAACAGGATCATCTCCAATGGGAAAGTTTAACAGACTTCTTTGTGTTTGCGCCCCCCACCTCCTATCAGCTCGGACTTTTACCTCACCCATTGAGTCTTTTTCGATTCGATAATCGGAAGACCTGTCTGACCCGGATTTATCCATGATAGGGCACCTCTTTATGACACGTATCAAAAGGATACAGATTATATTGCTACAATAAATTAGACGTATGATACAACACTCCTGCCCATAAACACGTGTGTTGTTTTCACCGAAACGCAAAGACAAAGCCTATCGCATTTTCGATTCATAAAAACACGAATTTTTATTGGTAGTGTATTTTTCTTGGATTCTTACAGAAGCAATGGATTGAGGTGATCGGAGTTTTTGAGAGTGTAGATATAATCCGCGGTAAGGAAGAGAGTAATTTATTAAACTACTCCCTTCCCTCTCTAAAATAAAAAAATATTAAAGCCCAATAGGACCAATATTAATTATAGTAAATTCATTATCACCTGTTGGACCAAGTTGAATAAGCGGAACCTTGTTCAATCTACAGGTAATTGTTGGATAAGCAAAAATCCAGCCAATTGTGTTAATTCGATTAACACAATCATCCACAGACTCTCTTGTATAATGTGTGGATGGATTGACACCCGCCACAGCTGCTGTTATCTCTCCTCCAATTAATAGGCCTACAAGAAAACTTGCGTTACCGGCAATACTGGCACTGCTTGTTCCATAATACACTAATAGCCGAACAATAGCTGCATTGTAGTATGCGTCTTTCAATTCCTGTTCGACATCAGATCCCTTAACACCCGAGTAACCGAGAATACCTATATTCTCACAGGAACTCAGTGTAAAAATGGATAGAATCGCAATAACAACGACTCGCTTAAACATAGACTCCTCCTGACAGATTAATACTATTACATATTAACTCAAGCAACAATTAGTTACTCGATTCAACCAAGAGTCAATAATTTTTATCAAATAACGTTTATTTTTATAGAAATACCAGGAGCGAATTTTATCATCCCTGATACCGGGATGTACATAACGCACTTTTATAGAAGAGTGTCACCCTGATCAGGCTCGTATGACTTTCTGTAAAAAAATTAAAAGGGCTGAAATTGTGGGTTCACAGGTGTTCGTCATGAAAATTACCCTGGATTACATGAAATCTCAACATACATTTAATTGAGATTGCATGCGCTGTGTTTATAGCTTCTCTATTGTTCTTACAGAAATGATTTAAGCTGGTCGACAAACCCCCTTGTATCAATGGGTTTTGTTATATATCCATCACATCCAGCAGCCCGGACTTTGTCTTCGTATCCATTCATTGCATGAGATGTAAGAGCGATAATTTTTATTGAGTTCGTTGCATGGTCCGACTTAAGGATTCCCGTCGCTTCGAGCCCATCCATTCCCGGCAGCTGGATATCCATAAGGATGGCATCAAAACCACCTTCTCTTGCTTTTTTAATTCCGTCTTCTGCACTTGTAGCCTGCTCCACGTCAAACCCTTTGATCTCCAGCAAGTCACAAACAAGTTCCATATTTAGAGGATTATCTTCTATAACGAGTAACTTCATATAGCATCCTTGCCCTGGTTTGAATTATTAGCTTTGTTTAATTTGATAACAGATTGAATTTCCTGCAAAAATGTAGATATATTCATTTCAGATTTTCGAAAAACGCGGCTTGTTTCCCTTTCGAGAAACTCCAGATCCCTGGGACTGAGAGTCATTGCAGTCAAAATAATTATTGGAATTTTCGCAGTAGCTTCATTTTCTTTGAGGCGTTCTACAACATCAAAACCGGTCACTTCAGGCATCATTAGATCCAGAATCACAAGATCGGGTTTGGATTCTGAAATTTTATCTAGAGCTTCCAACCCCCCCCTGGCAGTTCTCAGGTCTATTCTATACTCCTTATTCAAGGAGGAGGTGATATCGGCAATAAGAAGAAGGTTATCCTCAATATCGTCTACAGCAAGAATGGAGACATACTCTCGTCCATAATAGTGTTGCTCAATAATATTACCCATGATTCTTTTAAATCGGTTACGGTCAATGGGCTTCATTGCAAAGTCAACAGCTCCCAGTGTGAAGGCAAGGTTTCGATTGTCAGTCATAGTAACAATTACAATGGGGATGTCAGCCGTTCTCTCATCAGCTTTCAATTTTTGAATTACTTCCCAGCCATCCATTCCCGGAAGCATAATGTCCAGCGTTATGGCATCCGGCATTAGTTCATAAACCTTATCGACAGCTTCTTTGCCGGATTTTGCATGTGCCGTACGATAACCCTGCTCTGCAAGAGTAAGAGTCATCAGCTCCAGGGACCCGGGATCATCATCCACAACGAGTATCAGTGGATTGGAGTTTTGAGAGGATTCAATGACTTCTTCAATCTCCGAAATAGAAGTTGTGATGCCAGACGTATTATCGGAACCACGCAGTTCCTCCTCTTTCTGTCCCGGAATCCGTTTGAAGAAAAACGAAAACTCAGAACCCTCATCGGGTTTACTGGAAGCTTTTATTGTGGAGTCATGCATCTCCAGAAATCGTTTTACGAGAGGCAGACCGAGTCCGGTTCCCTCATACTCTCTTGAGTAACTGTTATCAACCTGTTCAAACTCATTGAAAATCATGGACAAATGCTCTTCAGGGATTCCAATGCCTGTATCGATTACACTTGTTTTAATTTGATCGTCAAACAATTCAGTTTTTATTGTAACGCTTCCACCCGATGGAGTAAATTTTACTGCATTTGATATAAGATTAAACAAGACCTGTTTAATTCTCCCCATATCTGCCTGAATAAAAACTGGAATTTCATCAACCTCTACTTTGAGTTCTACCTGCTTTTTCGCAGCCGTTCCGTCAAACATGAACATAGAATTTTTTACAAGATCGTTGAGATCAAAAATGGTCATATTCAATTCCATTTTTCCCGCATCAATCTTTGAGAGATCAAGAATATCATTTATTATCTGTAAAAGATGGTGACCGCTCTTGTTAATATTATTCGCATATTTCAGTTGTTTCTTATTGAGTTCACCAAAACTACCGTCTGCAAGAATTTCACTGAATCCGATAATTGAATTCAAAGGAGTTCTCAATTCGTGGGACATATTGGCAATAAACTGAGAGCGATATTGATTGAGCACGGTCAGTCTCTCATTTGCTTTCTCTAGCTCTGCAGTTCTTTCATGAACTAATTTTTCCAGGTTATTCGTTAACTCTTCCAGCTGCTCGTTTTTCTCTTTAATTATTCGTTCATTGCGGATTTTATTTGTAATATCTTTGGAAACACCGACAGTACCAATATAGTTTTCAAACTGATCATAAAGCGGCGTCAGAGTTAATGAGATATTTATAAGGTCTCCATTCTTCTTTTTCAAACGTGTTTCATAATTTGTAATAAAGCCATCCGTCTTTATGGCTTCCATTGCATTTTCGCGGTCTTTACTATCGTAATAGAAGTCCGATACCGGTTTCCCCTGAACCTCTTTTTCATCATAACCGAGCATAATGCTTCCGCCCCGGTTTAAGCGGACAATGTTCCCATAGGAATCAGTGGTTATAATCATATCCCTGGAATTATCTATAATGTTTTCCAGATATGTTCGAGTTCCTTCCAGTTCGTTATTTAAATTAAAACTTTTTATCAAGAGGCTGTAAATTACTGTTGAGAGCTGAGAATTCAATATAGTGGATGGATCTTTGACGATTTTCATTAAATCATCGTTTACAGACTGAACTCCGGTCACATTTATTACGAGGTTATAATCATTCAGATTTCGTAAATATTCGATAGTATCATAAACAGGAATACCAATCTCATTCGCAAGTATAGCCCCGGGTGAGTTTATATCAAGGTCAATTACACATAAAATATTCACATGTTCATTGTCCTGAAATAGACGAATTAGACTTTCGCCTCCTCGACCTCCCCCTACTATTGCTATTTGAATCATTTCCATATATGCTTTCCTGTTAAAAATACATCCGAGCTCTTCATTCAAAAGTTCTACAGATGAATCGATGTATTCATTTGAACCATACATCAAATTGAAAAATTATTGTTGTGAAAACTACTGAATGATCGGTTTATTCAGCAGAAATAAAAACAAGAGCGAACACTTACGTCTCAAGTTTACAATTAATGTCGTGTAAATTGTAACTTATTCTTGTAAGAAACTTGCAACCGCTTGATCATCACTCGGAGCATCCGAAGGCAAATTACTCTCTTTAGATAAAAAGTCCAGGAATCGGTCTACGAGATCCGGATCCCATTGACCGCTCCCCCTCTCTTCAGAGAAAATTCGAATGGCATCGTCTCTCGTTCTTTCATTACTGTATGTTCTTCGTGATATAATAGCATCAAATGTATCGGTAATACTTATAATTCGCGCACCTATAGGTATCTCTTCACCGGAAAGACCATCAGGATGACCTGTACCGTCATATCGCTCATGGTGATGCTTTATAAGCGGAACAATTGGTTCAAGTGACTTAACGCTTCCAATAATATTGGCTCCAATAATCGGATGATCCAGAATTATATTGTACTCGTCTGCCGTTAAGACATCGGGCTTATTGAGAATTGTATCCGATATTCCGATTTTTCCGATATCATGCAGCATACCGGCCCTGTGGATCTGATCCACAAGTGTTGGATTTAGCTTGAGAAATAGAGCAAATCGCCTGGCAATGTTACCCACTCTCTCTGAATGCCCGCTTGTATACTTGTCTCTTGCTTCAACCGCCTGGACAAGAGCAACAATCAAATCGTAGGAGTGTATTAGATCATCATAAAGACTTTTCTGAGTGAGCAGTGAATTAACGCGTGTACGAAGTTCAATCTTGTTAACGGGCTTTGTTAAAAAATCAGTGGCTCCGGCTTCGATAGCGTTTACTTTATCTTCTACCTCAGAAAGTGAGGTTATAAGAATGATTGGCGTAAAATGGAATTCCCTGTTTTTTCTGAGCTCTGCGCAAACCTGTACACCGGTCATTCCTGGCATCATGACATCCAGCAACAACATATCAGGTTTGTGTTTCATTGCCAGATCCAGAGCCTCTTTTCCGTCATTTGCAAAAATCAACTCATGTCCGAGAGGGTCCAGGTAGGCATCAATGAGGTCCAGGTTTTGTTCGATATCGTCGGCTACGAGAATTTTATAGTTCGTTTGACTCACTGGGTTTCCTTGAAAGTTTCAGTCCAATGTAATTAATTCAGCCGGAATTCAATCATCATCCGAGGATACTCTTTTCGCATTCAGTTCAGCCGGGATCTTTTTGGGACCTGGTTCAATAAACCAGACCTGACCATTGCTGAGTTCAATATTTCCACCCCATTTGTCATCACTATCAAACTCAATGGATTTGATGGCCTCTTCCAGGTCTTTTTTAGCAACATAAAAAAGAACATTTCCACCATCTTCCCTTAGCATTACTTTAGCCATCTAATCTCAGCTCCTCAAGCAGATTTACCACTGAAGCGGCAATATACAGAAATTCAGTAATTTTACCCAGGGTTTTCTATCTATTATTCCTGGATGTTCAGAGTTTCTTACGGAATAGACATGTATGCAATCATTATTTTTCCGTTAAGATAAAAAATAAACGCCTGGTATATAGAAATTACATATCTAAATGAAAATCGGGTCCCATATTTATATCATGAAAATTCAGTAATTAACGGTATCCTACTACAAGGTAATAGATCCGGTAAATCTGTAAATATCCAATTGTCGCACGATTCTCTCATTGTGGTCACGTAATTTCAAGCTTGAAACCCTGTGGTTACAGCAGATATTAACTTTTTTTCAAATTCATACCTGTGATTTTATGTTCGAGCTTGATTGTTGATTGACTCTCTGAATTTCTTCAATAATATCTATGAACAGGCTATAGATTACATAACGCTATAGCCAGAATATCCGATAGGAAATTGAGAAGATAACGGGCAATTTATTCAGGAAGGACGAAGATCCGTGATGAGCGAACTATCTCAAACAAATCAGTATAAATCCCCTTCAGAGAGGGAGAGAGAAATTCTGGAATCGCTCAATTCGAATCCGGAGTCCATTTCATTGCTCTATGAACTAGCCCTGCTGTATGAAACAGACTTTCTTGACTACCGTAAGGCGATACATTCATACAGGGAAATAACTCGTCTGGATCCCTCTCAGGTCCGCAGCTGGTACAGCCTTGGTATTATATACTATCTTTTATGCAATGATACAAAATCAAAAGAGTCTTTCCTGAAAGTAATTGAGATAGATCCTGACTTCACCCCCATTGCCTGGCTGTATCTGGCCAGAATGGAACAGGATGCCGTAAGGGCTCTGGAGTATATCGAAAAAAGTCTCCGGCTGCAAATGGATCTTCATGAGGCCCTGGAAGTCAGGGGCGATATCTTCTTTCGATTGAAAAATAATGAGAAGGCACTCGATGCATACAATGCGTATCTGGCAATCATTCCCGGCGATATCTCAGTAATATTGAAGAAAGCAAAAGTCCTTCTGAAGAGTGGTCTTACGCAAAAAGCAAAAGAACTTCTGCAGGAACATGCGTCCATTTCAGAAAAATTTCCAGATTACTGGAATACTCTCGGTGAAATCTATCGCATTGAAAATAATGCTGATGAGGCACGAAAGGCTTTTTCACTGGCTCTGGAGCTGCAGGAAAACAATTCTCTGGCTTTGCGAAATATAAGCGAAATCAGTATGGAAGCCGGAAAGTACGAGGAGGCTCTGCATACGATAAATCGCCTGATGAGCCGTCATCCCACCGACCGTCTCGGAATGGAGATAAAGGGCCGCCTGTTGATGGAACTGCAGAGACCTCAGGAGGCACTGGAAATATTCGAACAACTGCTCATTCTTGACCCTCATAACCAGCGTGCTTTAAGTGGAAAAGCGGAACTGCATATCCGGTTTACGCAATATGATCAATCCTTGCTAACCCTGGAAAAATTACTGGCGATGTACCCGGATGATGTTCTGGGTTGGTTTCAGAAAGGACTCACCCTTGATCAAATGAAACGTTTTAGAGAATCCATTGAGGCTTACGATAAAGCCATTGAACTTAATATTGAGTTTGGAAGTGCATGGAACAATCGTGGATATGCATTCTATTCGCTGGGTGAATACGATGAAGCTGTAAAGAGCTACTCACGCACAATTGATCTTAAGGAAGATTTTGCTGCAGCCTGGTACAACAGAGCCTGTTCCCTTGTCCTTCTGAACAAGTGGGACGATGCCTCCCGGGATCTACGAAAGGCCTTTGACTTAAAAGAACGATACAAATTGCTTGCGCGCTCCGATTCAGATTTTGACGGTATCAGAGAGAATCCCGAATTTCAAACCATGATCGGTATAAAATAATTTTTTTTCCCGCATGGTGGTAAATTTATATAAAAAGAACTTGACTGCGCGCACCGCCGTGGAGAATCTGTTTGCACGGTTGAGGGGTAGTAGCTCAGCTGGTTAGAGTGCCGGTCTGTCACACCGGAGGTCGCGGGTTCAAGTCCCGTCTACCCCGCATATCATTCTTTATTTTTCTCCTCAAATGCCAGTGATATAGAGTTAATGCAAAATCGCAACCCTGTGGGCTTCGGTCCGTCTTCAAATACATGACCCAGATGACTCTTACAGCGAGCGCAGACAACTTCGGTGCGAACCATTCCATGAGTTAAGTCTCTTCGTTCCTCTACTCTATTCTTATCACCGTCGAGATGCAGAGGTCTTATAAAGCTTGGCCATCCTGATCCGGAATCAAACTTATCAACAGAATCAAACAGGGGTAAACCGCAGGCTTTACATTTATATATGCCATCGCTATGATTCTCATAGAGAAGTCCGGTAAATGCCCTTTCTGTCCCCTTTTCACGTAATACATGGAATTCATCCGGAGTTAACTCCTCTGACCATTCCGCTTCATTCTTATTAATAGTATCGCCACTATATAATTCTGTATTCTCACTCTCCATTAGCTTACTCTCCTTGCTGATTTATCAAATATCCGGGTATACATTGTCCGGATTGAAAGTGATAAAGCCTTTGTATCAATATTATAATGAGAGTGCGATAGAAAGGAAACACGTTTTCATAATAAACCGGAGATAGTTCTCCTGTATCGTGAATGCATGATTTCAAAGAAATCTTTGAGAGGATCGGAAATGTGAGATCCTTCTATCAATTCCAGGGCATATATCAGAGCTTCAAATGTAGAGAGGCGGTCTTTATGAGACTGTTTGCGAAATGAATATCCGTCTTGAAGATTTTCAGGAAGTCTGATTTGAATCGTATCCTGAAAGACACTCATCCTCCTTATCATTCGAGATGCCTGATTCCAGTTTCCATCAGGGATCAACAGTGCTTTTGAACCGGGATGCTCTTCGAGCATTTCAGGAGTGAGAAGTCTGGCCTCATCAGAGGGAAACAGTGTAAACAGATGATTGTAATTTTCTCCTTCAAATTGATCTTTTCCCTTCATCAAGTCCAGAAATGGATGGTAAAAACCTTCCCGCGTTCCACGAAATTCGATTGTGGAACGGGGTATAGCAAGTGGAATGAGACGGGCTGTCGCCGTTGTCTTAAAAATCTCCGATATGTGCATTACCGTATGCACGCCTGTCTTGATATTCAAACGAGGACTCAAAGAACAAATACAATCGCTATGATGCATGTAACAGGCATTGCACCGGTGATCTCTTTTCCTTGTAAATGCTGTTCTCATTTTTCAAATTCATTATTTGGTCTGCGCTTATTCAGTTCATCAATTGCCTGTCCAAAATCATTCATGGAAATTGTGTAGTTATAACTCTGTTGATCATCGTCTGACAAAACGGTATCCCAGTCCAGAGTTCTTCGCATAGTATTATAAGCGGCTTCCCTGCATACGTAAGCAATATCAGCTCCGGAAAACCCAATCATTTTTTCTGTAAGTTTTTCCATGTCAATACAATCAACAAGGGGCATACCGCCGGTTGCTATGTTTAATATCTCTTTAACTCCTTCGTGATCGGGAAATGGTATATGCAATGAGTAATCAAATCGCCCAGGTCGTAAAATTGCCGGATCCAGAATATCCATCCTGTTTGTTGCTGCAATAACCGATACCTGACTGTAGTCTTCCACTCCGTCCATGAGAGTTAGAAGCTGATTCACGACGCGAGACTCAAAACCGCTTCCCGGATTTTCACTCCGTGCAGGAGTGATAGAATCTATCTCATCAAAGAATATTATAGAAGGGCTGAGTTCTCTCGCTTCTTTGAAAATATCTCTCAAATTTTGTTCACTCTGACCATGCCATTTACTTAAAAGTTCCGGTCCATTAACAGCTATAAAATGCGCTTCAACCTCGCAGGCAATGGCACGAGCAATCATTGTCTTACCGCAACCTGGCGGCCCGTATAGTAAAATCCCCTTATGGGGTTTAATATTGAAATATCGAAAGAGGTTCGGTCGTATTATGGGCAGTTCCACAACTTCTCTAATCATTTTTATAATGGGAGATACTCCGCCAATCTGGTCAAATCCAGTTTGCGGTATATTTCTTACTCTTTCATTGCCCGTTTGTTCAACTGTTTCTCCAGTGGCATGTTTCGAATGATCGCGAATTTCTTTTCTCATTTTGTGAATAGATAGAAGAGGAGTCGGTTCACCGCCAGGATTATCCTCCACGGATGATTCGGAAGGCTTTGGCGCTACCGGTAGAATTTCTTCTCCGTTTTCAGACCAATAGCGAGGAGTGATCCTATCCGGTTTTCGTTCAGCGGTTTCAAAATTTTCCCGGTAAACAATTTCCCATTGTGTTTTATCTCCTACAGATAATCTACCGGGCAGGGACTCAACGATCTTCCGGACCTTCCGGATAGAAAAACTGGGACATAAATCCAGATACTTCTCTCCTGCCTCTTTTACAAGTTCCTCAAAAATAGATAATCTGTCTACATCCCACACATTCTCTTCCGTAAAACTTCCATAGAGATACCAGCAATTAACAAACTCCCTTCTTTGATACGAAGGAAAATAACGATGGACAGATCGTAGCAATGCACATCCCCAACCTTCTCTTCCATCACTATCATTGCAGCTGTTTTCACGAGCACATCGGGACACACCGGTCATTGAAAAAAATTCACGATAGGATATATTTCTACCCTTCCATTCAATTGAGCTATCGGGATCACTCCCAACATGGCGCCATAGCTCTTCAAGAATATCTACCCGCTCAATAAAATCAGAGGGTTCCAGGTTGAGCGTGATTAACTCATTTTCAATAATTGCTGTATGAAGGGCCCTATTAATATTTTCAACACTCTTCCAGGTTGCAGGAAGTTGAGACTTCCATTTCAATACTATATTACTCATATGATAATTCCGGTTACATGACCGGATCCTGAATTATATCTTTAATTCCAGTTTAGCCGTATAAACGTGCGGGTTTTGCTTTGTGGTGGTTCTTAAAAAAAACAGATACACGGCATCAGGCAAGGACTTTTCCTGATTTTCCCAGAACAGCCTGACTCTAAATAATTTCAAACACTCGGCTGAATCATTTAAATGATCAAATTTTAGAGACAGAAGAACAAAACTGACGAAAAGATTGACACTTCCCGGAGACAAAGCACATTAATCCCTTTAATAGATCGTATCAGGAATACAAATTTAGATGAAAAAGAAAGAGAGAGTTTCCATTCAGCATGCAATGGGCCTGATAATACCCTATGTTAGAAAGCGTATTGTTGAACAAATTAAATCTGTTACATTCTTAATCGTCTACCTCCTTCTCTTCCAGATGTTTGTCCTGGGAGTTCCCGTTGTGCATGCCTCCATAATTGCAGCCGGATTGTCTCTGGTTATTCTGGGACTGACTTTTTTCATGGAAGGTCTGGTTCTTGGTTTGATGCCTCTTGGTGAAATCATTGGCCTGAGACTGCCGCGTAAATCGAGCATGGGTGTAATCATGACCTTTGCTTTTATTCTTGGTTTGGGAGCAACATTTGCGGAACCGGC